>DATCXS010000177.1:0-15630 GCA_036565645.1 Mucilaginibacter sp. | reverse complement strand
GTTTTTCTATAGGCTCATTCCAGGGATGATCAGCTTCCTCAAACTTACCCCAGTGAATAGGCTGTAGCAAACGGGCGTGCAGATCAATGGCAGCCTGGGCGGCTTGTCCGAGCCACAGATGCGTCCATGGCCAATTCGGACTGTACTGCCCGCATTCAAGCAGCGCCAGATCAAATGGACCGTATTGTTCGCCTATTTGTTTAAAGTGTGGCCCATAGCCGCTATCGCCACTGTAAAACAGGCGGTAGTGATCTGACTGTATTACGTAAGACGCCCAAAGTGTTTTATTTTCTTTACCATACGTACGGTTACTGCGGTGTTGCGCCGGCGTAGCAGTGATCTGTAGACCACCGGGCAGCGTAACACATTGGTTCCAATCCAGTTCGATGATCTTTTTAGGATCAAACCCCCAATACACCAAATCCGAACCCACACCCATCGGCACTATTGCCATTTTAATATGGTCTTTTAATTTTTTCAGCGTGCGATAATCCAGGTGATCATAATGGTCGTGAGAAATGATCAGTACATCGATTGGCGGCATATCTTTTGCGTGGTAATTCGTAGTTCCTGCAAACGCCGTGACCAATCCGGGCACCGGCCCGGCATGGTTGCTAAAAATAGGATCGACCAGTATATTACCTTGTCCGGTTTTGATCAATAAGGATGAATGACCAAACCAAACGATGGTCGGCGCGGGGGCAGGCAGCGCCCTTAAATCAGTTTTAACCCATGGTAACGCCTGAGAGGGCCTGATGGTTTCAGGCCGGCTGCGCATAAAAAGCCACCGTTTTACTGTTGTGTCAGAACGTTCGGCTAAATTTTCAAAAGCGCCATTTTTGTAATTTGGCAAAGCCTCTAACCGCGATAGCTCTTCGCCCTCCGGATCTTTACCCATTGATTTTACCACTCCACAGCCAACTATTACCGTCAGCAACAGCGCGGCCATTCCAATCCCTACACCTCTATATTTCATACCCTAAAAATGCAGAAACGTATAATTTTGACGATTATTTCATTAATCAAAAAATCAGGTAACATTTAGTATACACCCCAAACTAATCAAAAGCATATAATAAACAGGCTTTTTTTATTATAGCTAAGATTAAAACAGTCATGCCCATGCTTTGTATATTATATAAACCCTACTGATTATGTGGAACGAAACAGATAACAAACTATACCGTGCCTTTACCTTTAGCGACTTTAAAGAAGCTTTTGCTTTTATGACACGCGTAGCCGATATCGCCACCAGGCTGAACCATCACCCAACGTGGACAAATACGTATAATAAAGTAGAGATATGGCTCAATACGCACGATGCAGGTGATATAGTAACCACTAAAGATCACGAATTAGCCAAAGCGATAGACGCCGTAGCTAAATAGTCGTCAGCAAACTTTAATACTTTCTAAGCCAAGCAAATTTCCCAGTTTAATAATTTTCGACGCCAGATGACCTTTGCCGATAGCGCAATGGTGCGCCGGGCCGTATGAATTCCAGCTTTCTACAAAATTGCGTGCATCTATAGCGAATTTATAGCGGCTATTGGTATTGCCAATCTCCAGTATCGGGCCGGGTACAGATTCGGCCTCTGCCATCAGCAGCATGATCTTGCCATCGGCGGTTTCAACTACAGATAACAGCGTTACCGGCCCGTGCTTTACTGACATCTCGACCGATAAGCCTTTACCCACTTTGCCATGATACACCTGCAGCGGCTTAACTTTTATTTTACCTTCGGCGATGGCAGGGTGACAGGGGCCATCATGCCCCATTAAAACCACATCGTCCTTAAAATCCATAGCATAATATTCAGTGAACGAGCCGCCTGCGCCGAAGCTATCCATAATCTTCATGGCCTGTACATTCTTGATCTCATACTCCCCAGCTACCGGGATATGGTTACCTGTAAGGAGTGAAGTACCCAATATTACCGAACTCATGGTATCTTCATTAACCGCGTTGCCGCTGCCTTTATGGTAATAGGCCAACGAGCCCAGATTGTATTTGTCGACCAATTTATCCAGAGCTACAGCCGTACGCGCTGCGCGTTTTACTTCATCAGCAGAGCAATCATCCTGCACATCAAACCAGGAATGTATTGTGCTGATCTTATTATCAATTTCTGATTCACTGACATCTTTACGCAATCCCGAAAGCTCATCTACCTCAATTACTTCAATATGTCCGCCAAAAGTGGCGCATTGCAGGGTAAGGTTTGAGTAAATATCCAACATGCCGCCGTAGTAATTGCCCATTACTCCCAACGTGTTATTATACATCGCGTTAGCAACTTTAGCTGCTGCAACCCACTCTTCAACTTCCCGCCAAACATGCGGGTCATCATTTAGCATACCTGTGATCTGATAAAACGAAATCCCCGAGCGTTTAAATACATTGGCTATCTCAGGTACCGGGCAAGCCGAGCAATAAGCCAGCCATTCACCGGTCATTTTGGTACGGTTATTCAGGCTGTTGAAGGTACTATAATCAATAGCGGCATCAGGTGCAAGGTTTAGAACTACGACCGGCACTTTGGCCTTTTTCACTACCGGTAACACGGTCGATGACAGGGCATAGGTGGTTACATACAAAAATATCAGCTCAACATCTTCGCGTTTAAAGGTCTTACCAGCTTCAAATGCTTTCTGCGCATTGTCAATCAGGCCCAGATTTACAATTTCTACATCATAGGTCGAAAGCTTATTACTCACAATATCCACATAGCCGCGCAGGCGTTGTTCAAGCCCTTCAAATTGTTCCCAGTAAGCATCCAGACCGATACCAAAAAGGCCGATTTTAACTTTTTGTATGCTGTTTTTTAATGTTGACATAGCTTAATAATATTAACGACTTACTTCGATAGTAACAGGCCCTAACAGCCCGGATTTAATAAGTGGCGAATCCTTTTTATAGGGATTATAAGTGGTGTAAGTATAGTGTTTGCCCGTTTTTTGCTCATCGCCAATTAAACGGTTGGGCCAGCGGTTTACTACTTCAATTTCCAGCTTGTTTCCTTTTTTTAATGCGGATGATATATCAACAGACCACGGCGCCGTCCACAACACGCCCAGATCTTTGCCATTCAGTTTTACACGGGCCAGGTCGTGCACTTCGCCAAGATTTAAGATAAGTTTATCGCCTTTGCTTAGGCCTACAGGAAGGTCGAAGGTTTTGGTGTAAGTGGCGGTGCCTGAGTAGTATTTAATACCCTGATCAGCATTCTGTGTCCAATCGCTCAGTTGATTAAAGACAGTGCTTTGCGGCCCGCCCCATTTTGGATCAAATGAAACATTCCAATTACCACTTAGAGTAGCTACTTTGCTGATAACAGTAAAGTTTTTGGTTGCCTTGGCAGCTGCGATCGGTTGGGGGGCAAATACCACAAAAAAGCTTTGATAAGCAGCTAACTGAAGCAGTATAATAGTAGATGAACCACTGCGTGTAAATTGAGGTAGGGCAATAATTTTGCCTGTCACTGCATCCCAAAGCTGCGGTGCACCTTTGGTGCTTCTAAAAGTAGCGTTTGCTTTAACTGTTTGATCTGTTTTGTTAGATACAAAATAAATATCCCAATTGGCGGTAGCACGATGAGTGTAACGTAATTCCGCATCCGATTGGAAATCTTCGGCGACTTTCATTTCTTTCAGAATGGCTGCAGTGACGTCATATTTAGGATATAGGTTGTCGATCTGATTATCAATGTCGCCACCCCAAATCACTTTACCTTTGCCATAAGTATGGCTTGTTTGTTTATCAACGTGGTTATTATCGCCCCAAATTTGTTTAACTAAATTACTGATCTGTGCATCGCAAGCCGGATAGTTCACTAAGCTTGGCGATTTTATTGGTGGTGCGCCGACAACTGTCGCACCGCCTTTTACCAGTTGACCGATTTTATTGAGCAGGGCAGGGGTCATGGTTTCTACCGCAGGCAGCACCAAAATGCGATAGCTTGCACCACCCGGAAAGGTTACGTTACCATTCTTTACGCTGGCTTTATACAACAACCCGGGAGAGCATCCGTCAAA
The DNA here is from genome assembly GCA_036565645.1 of Mucilaginibacter sp. Lineage (GTDB taxonomy): Bacteria > Bacteroidota > Bacteroidia > Sphingobacteriales > Sphingobacteriaceae > Mucilaginibacter. The sequence continues at coordinate 11,596 of DATCXS010000177.1, read as the reverse complement.
ATTATAACTTCGTCTGTCTGGAATAGTATCATTGCCTTGCAAAGCCGAAAACGGCGGCCTGAATACATGCGGTGATCCTTCAGGAGTTAGATACAACACATCAGCCACAGTATTGCCCTGTTGCAGCAAATAGCTGCAACGGGTTATGTATTGATGATAGGCACCCACCATAGGCCACCAGGTTTGATTTCGGTCCCAATGTACGCCGTATGGACCCATTGTAGCGCCGGGACGCAATGAATCGGGCAGAAACTGGTTCTCGAATGTGTGGTAAACAAACTGGTTTATACCCGCTGCAAATGCCCAGTCGCCCTGGTTTTTCATAGAACCGGGATATTGCTTCCAGCTTTCGTTGTTTTGGGCTGTGAATGATTCGGCCGGCGTAAGCGAGCGTCCGTTAACATGAGCAATTGAAGTAGCCTCAATGGTACTGAACGATGAATTAAAGCCATAGCCTTTGCTCCAGAATTCGCTCATCGGCACCTCTGCAACTGCGCCCAGCTCCAGGTCGGCAGTTGGGTTCATGTCGTATGGTTCGATAGACAAGCTCATGCCGTTTTTATGCGCATACTTTTTAACGGCTTGTGCATGATATTCCAATACCAGTTCTTGTGCGGTTTGGCGCAGATCCCACAAAAAACGTTCGCTGATTTCTTCATTATCTACTATTCGACCAGCATAAACAGGGTAGAAGGGAAGCGGATCGTAACCGCGGCGTTTGATAAATTCGGCTCTAAAATGAGGCGTCCAGTTTTGCGATCCCATCTCCCAGCTGTCCATGTGCAGGCGCTTTAATCCGCCTTCTGATTTTGCATTAGTGCCACCGGTTTTACGCAGCAGTTTGCCAATGTAATTATCCAGATGCGCATTAAGCGCCACAGTATCAAATTTATCCGCCTCAAAACCTAAGCCCGGCACAGGGGCAGGGCGGGTAATGGCCCCATTATTACGGCGGCCAAAACGCATGATCGTCCAGTTACCGGCCGGTGGTGTCCAGTCCAGAGTGCCATCTGGTTTTAAATATTTAGTCAGGTCGATGATCTGTTTTTGATCGATAGTCGCCTGCTTATTAGTCACCGGGTATTCAGCTGACGACGGCAGGTATTGTTTTACATGCGGTGCTGACGAATACGGCGCACGATAATAAAGAGCTTTTTCGTCTATATCAGCAATCTTTTTGCTTTCAGCAGGCGTTGGGTAGGCCAGCACAGCAACATCCTCGTAGAAAGCGTTCCATTCCTTTTTTAGTTCAGGTGTAAAAGCTCCATCGCCAAAATAAGGTGGCTTGGGTGGAGGCACAGGTAATACAATTTTATCAGATTGCCCGCCTTTTACATTAATTGAACTGGAAACTAAGTGCTGCATAGATTGCTCAGGTTTCACCCAGGGGCCGCCGCTGCCTGTCCAGCCCGGGCCTATACCTAAAGTCATCTCTATACCCAGACGCTCGCTTTCGCGTACTGCGTGTTTAAACAGATCCTGCCACTCATCGCTTAAAAAATCAACTTTGCCGCGCGGTACGCCTACGTTTACTTCCAGGAAAATCAAATTGCCAATACCGGCTTTTTTCATTGACTCAAGGTCTTTGGTTATCGATTCCTTGTTCATATTACCATCCATAAAATACCAGTAAACGCCTGGTTTGGCAGAAGCAGGCGGATTAATAAATCCGGCCTTTAAAGCAGCTATAGTTGGGTGGGTGATATTTTGAGCATAAACAAATACACTGGCAATGCTGAATATCGCGCTAACGATCACGTTCTTTTTCATACAGGCATAAATGGGCCGTAGCATCGGCCGGTACATTATAATTGGCTGTGGCTAATATAGTCAATTAATAAAATGGCGGGCAACACTTACTGTCTGCTGTAATATTATGACCAGCGTAACCGAAAAAATAAAATGCGTAGGTAACGAATGATGAACATTGTATTTCAGGTAAGGTAAATAGTTGTCTGTAGGTATTTTTTATTAAGCCATTTAGAAATTAATTACCTTTATACATTGGGATATACCAAGGCATATTAATTATCTAACACAGGCGTTTTCCTGTTCAGCCTGAATAACACCAGCATCACTATCATTGACAGTAAAATAAATACCAGGTAGCTATAGCTCAAATTATACTCATCTTTGGCAGGAATAACGGCTACCACAATATAAGTTAGCAACGATAGAATCACATAAACCATTCCGCCGGTTAAACCGCCCGACATAGCCGCATTTTTAGGGAACCTTGCAAGGCAATAAGTAAAGTAGTTGTTGTAAGTAAACCCGGCACCCACGTGTATTAAAAAAGCGAAGAATACCATTGCATAGATATTGCTGATAAAGCGGACACTAAGCATCATTATAATTACAAATAGCAGTTGTAAAATACTGTTAACAAATAGTTTGTCAAAAAATGGCTTTTTAATCAAAGCTCTACCTATAAAGCCGCCTGCCATCCAGGCCAGCCCCAAAATCAGCGAGCTGTAACCGGCCACAACAGGGGTAAATTTAAAGTGATGCTCAATGATAAAAGGCCCCGTCATGTTGTACATGATCACCATTGAATAGGCAAAGCACAGCATCAGGATGCCAAGACTGAAAGTAGTGGTCTTGATCATTTCGACATACAGTCCGGTAATTTTTTTTAGTTGAAATTCGGTTCGGTGCCTGATAGTTTCGCCACTGTAAATTGCCTCAAATACTGCTATAACTAAAGCTATAACTGCAAGGAAATAAAAGTTTGATTGCCAGCCTAATGTGGTTTGAAAATAGCCGCCTAAAAACGGAGCCACAATAGGCCCCGCCGACCATATAATAGTAAACATACTCAGGTAATGTTTAAGCCGTTCGCCTTCATAAACATCCACGAAATAAGCACGCTTGGCGACAACGATCATAGCTACAGTTATACCGTGGATGATGCGCATGGCATAAATCAGGTAAATGTTTCTTGTAATGGCAATTACCACGCTGGCCAGAATAAACACCACCAGCGCACCCATGCTAAACTTATACCGCCCGTACGAATCAAGAATACTACCCAGAAACAGTTGGGAAGCGCCATAACTGATTAAGAATAATGTAAGGGTTAGCTGCACCTGAATGCTGCTGATATGCATTTCGGCACCCATGCTGGGTAATGAGGGTATATAAATATCGGTGGCAAAGCCCGAAAGCGGCAGCAAAGCAAAAGCTAATACCGTCGAGACGCGCCGGTTTTTGAGTTGTGAGGTTGGGATAGCAGATGTTGTAAGCATTATGCCGCAAAGGTAGGAATAGCCGGGTTTGAGATTGTTGGGCGAAGGTAAAGAAAAGGTTATTTTTGCCGGACATTTGATTTTTATTATACCTTTTTAGTGTCCGGCAGAGGAAAGAAAACTTCGTGAGTTTGATACTATAACTATGCCAGGCTTATTTATCTTCGCTCAAAAGAAAATCATCACCACTATAAATATTATAAAATCAGTCACCATGAAAACGAACCATTACCTCCTGATCTCATTATATGTTTTAACACTGTTTGCCTGCAAACACAAAAGTCGTCAATCGGTAAGCGATGCTATTAAAAGCGAGAGCAAAGCGCATACAGATAATGGCAAGGCTGCGGTTGCAGCTGTGCCTGCAGATAGACTGATCATCGCCGGTAAAAGTATGGGGCAGACAATCTTGAATGAGGCTCGAAGCCAGGTCTTAGCACTGCTGGGTAAGCCCGATTTCTCGGATGCTGCAATGGGTAAAAGTGTAGCGATTTGGTATACCGACCATAACAAAAAGGGCTATGCCACCAATATTTATTTTACTACCGACATGGGAAATGACGATACCGCCCGTGTAAAGGTAATCCGTATCACCTCACCATCGTTCAAGACCAATAACCATCTGTACACCGGTGTATTGATAACCGAGGCGCAAAAGCTTTATAAACTCCAAAAAGTGGGGACCTTCAAACTAAACGGCAGCAACCGCACGCTCTACGACGATACCGCCGCCGGCATAGCCCTTGAGGCCGACCGAAGCGATAACATAACCGGTATCGCTATTCACGAAACCGGGGAAAGTGTATTGAACGCCTATATGGCATTTTTTGGGCAGGTAAGTAGTAAATAAATTAAATCTTGGTCACATTTACTGCGCTAAGACCTTTAGGACCTTTCTCTACCGTATAGCTTACTTTATCTTTTTCGTTAGCCTGATACGTGAGATTATTGATGTGGAAGAATACATTTTCCTGCGTTTTGGCATCGCGGATAAAGCCATAACCCTTAGAGGTATTAAAGAAACTGATTACACCTGTTTTAAACAGATCTTCGGGGTCGGGTACGTATTTGGGCGTAGCAATCTGGATATCTTCTGCCGATATCTTGTTTTGTTTTCCGGCAACGGGAGGGGTAGAAGTGATGTTACCATATTCATCAATATAGGCCATCATCTCCTCTAAGCCTTTGCCCTTGTTTGAGTTTTCTTTACGCAACTCGGCTTTTTCTTTCTTTTCCTGTTGTTTCTTTAAACGTTTTTTCTCTTTTTCTTTTTTGTTGAATGTTTCGTTGGATCTCGCCATGCGGTATTAAAGTATGTTTATTTATTAAATTGCTTTTAAAACAAAACACCCGCCATATGGGCAGGTGTCTCGGAGTAAATTTATCGTGATGATTAGATTACTTTTACGTTCACTGCGTTCAAGCCTTTTCTGCCGTTCTCAACGTCATAGCTAACTTTGTCGTTTTCACGGATCTCATCGATCAGGCCTGTTGAATGTACAAAGATTTCTGCCTTTGTATCATCTTGTGAAATAAATCCGAAACCTTTCTGGTTATTGAAAAATTTCACTGTTCCTTCTTTTTGCATTGTATTGTTTTTTGATAAGTGTGCAAGATAGGCTTAATAATCGGTATTCTTTTACTTTTAGTCAAATAATTGAAAATAAATTTACTAAGAATAACAAAAAGTAAAAAATTTCGTATTAGATACAAGTAATGACAAAGCTATTCGTACATTGCTTGAAATGCCAGCTCATCACTACTTAGATATTACCATCAACTGATTCAGGTGATTTTAAGCTTTTAATTTTTAACCAGAATCAGCAAAACAATTATGAGTAATGAACAAGCCCTTGCGGCAGGCGCCGATGCGCAGCAACTTTCCGTGAATAATAAAGTCAATATTTTTCTATTTGATTTAAAGAACGAAGCCATCGAGCATGGTTTCAAATCGGGCGAAACCTGGAGCCTGCAAATGGCCAGTGATAACGAGATCGTTGATTTGAAAAGGATTCATCACCCGGTAGTTTCCATGCGCTTAAAACCAAACGTATTATTGCAGGCTTATCAGCAGGTTAAAAGCAAAATGCAGCAGTCTGTTGACAAAACCGATATCGAACTGTCTGTAAACGATCTGATACGCGAGGGCAAACAATACCTTACTGCATACCCGTCACGCATCCCACGCAAATAATTTTATCCCCCTAATTATTTAATTTTAATGGCTTTTTTAGATGAAGTTTTACAGCCGCCATCATACGGCTGGAAAGACCAATATGGCGAACTGGTGCGCCCGTGTAAACGTGAGGTTTTAAAAGAATTCTTTAGCAGACTGAACGTCTTCCGCAACCGGAAAAACTGGCTGCCTTTTTTTAGCTGGCTCAAAATATTGTGCCTGCTGCCGTTCCTTGTGCTGTTTATATCAAAGTATTGCACGCCGGTTACTGCGCTTGCCGTTTTTATTTATGGTATGATAATTATGGGGACACACGGTACTATATGGCATCACCGCTATTGTACACACGGCGCTTATAAGTTTAGTAACCCGTTTTGGCGGTTTATTACGCAGCAGCTTACGCTTAACATCATTCCCGAGGAAATTTATGTCATCTCGCACCATGTGCATCATGCCTGCTCAGACCAGCCCGGCGACCCATACAATGCTCAGGCCGGTTTCTGGTATTGTTTCCTGGCAGATGTTAACCATCAGCCCATAGCCAAAGACTTATCCGAGAGCAGTTATGACCGTGTTACAAAGCTGATGGCCCACACCGGTGTTAAAGGCAATACGTTTAAGCAATACCAATATTGGGGCTCGTACGTACGCCCATTGCACGCAGTGATCGTTTGGGTGCTTAACTGGGCATTTTGGTACACGGTTTTTTATCTGATAGGAGGGAATGCCCTGGCTTGTTCGCTGTTTGCAGCGGCGGGGATCTGGGCAGTAGGTGTCCGCACATTTAATTATGACGGACATGGACATGGCAAAACCAAACATCGTGAGGGCGTAGATTATAACCATAAGGATAAATCTATTAATCAACTATGGCCCGGACTGGTGGCAGGCGAGTGGCATAATAACCACCACTTGTACCCTAAAAGCGCACGCAGCGGTTTCAAAACCTACCAGTTTGACATGGCCTGGCAGTATATCCGCTTTATGCATCGCCTGGGCGCTGTGAGCAGCTACCGTGATGATAAACACTCTTTCTTAAACAAATACATACACGACAAGCCGATAACCGTCCATGAGACAACTTAAAATTACGCCTACTATCACTAACCGTGATAGTAAATCGTTAGACCAGTACCTGAGCGATATCAGCAAAATCAGCATGGTAACGCCCGACGAAGAGGTGACGCTTACCCGCAAGATACGCGAGGGCGACCAGGCAGCGTTGCATAAATTAACTCAGGCTAACCTGCGCTTTGTGGTGTCGGTATCCAAAAAATTTCAGAACCAGGGGCTTACCCTGAACGATCTGATCAGCGAAGGCAATATGGGCCTCATTAAGGCTGCGCACCGGTTTGACGAGACCAAGGGTTTTAAGTTTATATCGTACGCCGTGTGGTGGATCAGGCAAGGTATTTTACAGGCCATTGCCGAGCAGGCCCGTATGGTGAGGCTGCCAAGTAATCAGCTCGGGTCGCTTTTTCAATTGAATAAAACATTTTCTCGGCTTGAACAGGAATATGAGCGCGAGCCGTCTGTCGAAGAACTGGCCGACGCTATGGAAAGAACAGCCGACAATATTGCTGACGTAATGAGTAAATCGCGTCGGCAAGTGTCGTTAGATGCGCCGTTTGGTACCGAGAACGAAAACTCGCTGCTGGATATGCTTACTTCGTCCGACCAGACTACTGACCATACCCTGCTCCAGGAATCGCTGTCATCAATCATAAGAGGCGCCTTAATGCAACTGTCAGAACGCGAGCGTACCATCCTTATCTTATACTACGGCATTGGCCAATCAGAACCACTATCACTCGAAGACATAGGCCAGCGCTACGGCCTTACCCGCGAACGTGTGCGGCAATTAAAAGATAAATCATTGAACCATCTGAGGCAATACGCCCGCAAAAGCGATTTGATCAGGGTTTTGGAAGATTAAGATCAGACACGACTGAAACATGCCTAATAATTCCTCATTATTATTGTCGACTAACGGTAGAAATCCATACACATAAATCATATCGGCGTAATACAGGTATTATAGATATCCCACTATCGCTTGGTGTGAAATAGATCAAAATTTATACGCCTCATCCGGCACCTGCTCCAGCCACTCTACCACCTTACCGTTTAAGTTTTCCTGTATAGCGATATGGCTCATGCCATTGGTAGCAGATGCGCCATGCCAATGTTTTTCATTAGGTTCAAACCATACCACATCACCCGGACGAACCTGCTCTACCGGGCCGCCTTCGCGTTGCACCCAACCAAGCCCGGCAGTAATGATAATAGTCTGACCAAGCGGATGCGTGTGCCAGGCTGTCCGCGCCCCCGGCTCAAAAGTTACCGTAGCCGCCGCACCGCGACGAGACTCGTTTGCATCAAATAAAGGGTCTATCCTAACCGCTCCGATAAACCAATCGGCTGGGCCTTTTATAGATGGCTTTGTGGCTATTCTTGTTATTTCCATGTAGGTTTTACAATTGGAAGTGATTGTTGTTTGGATGATTATCCGACTGATTTGTCACATGTAATATGCTTGCGCCAGCCTGGCTGTCACCATGTATTATTTTGCCAGCGGAACTGTAAACCAAAAAGTGCTTCCTTTTCCGATAGTACTTTCCACACCTATTTGGCCACCATGTTTTTTAATAATTTCGGCACAGATATAAAGTCCAAGGCCAAGCCCTGACAGAAGCTGGTTGGCACCAATCCCTCTATAGTAACGTTCAAACAAGTGGGGCAGTTGCTCGTTAGAAATTCCGGGACCCTGGTCGGTCACAGATATTTTTGCAAAATCATTCACCTTTTTGGCATGAATACGGATAGGCTTTGACGCACCCGCATATTTTACCGCATTATTAACCAAATTTACCAATACCTGGTCTATTTTCTGTGGATCTGCATTTACCTGTAATTGAGTTTCACCATCACTGATAAGCTGATGAGTGCCTTCTGCACGTACATGCGGGCAACACTCATCAATAAGCGATTGTAAACTAAAAACCTGTTTACGTAATTGTAATTGCCCTTCGGTTACTTTTGTGCCGTTTAATAAATCGTCAACCAAAATGCTGACTTTATTCAAGCTTTTATTGGCTTGTTCTATAAACTTGGCAAATGTTACCGGGTCGGGTTTATCTTTCATCCGATACAACAACTGCAGCGATGCCTTTAAACTGGTAATAGGGGTCTTGAGTTCGTGGCTGGCAACACTAATAAATTCATCTTTTTGTTGCAATGCCTTGCGGCGATGTGTCACATCCATAAATGTGCCTATACTGCCTGCGATTGCACCGTTCTCGTCCCTGATGGGGACAGCATTGATAGAAATGTAAAAGCGTTCAATATCACCGGGAGGTTGCACTGCAATCTCTTGGTCGTACACCGGCTCACCTGTAGACATCGTAAGCGCCATAGGATGTTCATCAGCGGGCAGGGGGGTGCCGTCTATGCGAAAATTTGCCCATTTTGGGTCATTATAAGTTTGTTCTTCGATTTGATTTTGCGTAAGGCCCAATATTTTTTGCGCCATGGGGTTGGCATAGGTCAGGTTGCCATTGCTATCTATAATACCTACGCCTTCGGCCATAGTTTCCAGTATCCGGCTTAAGCGCTCCTGATTTGCATATAATTCGGCAGTGCGTTTCCGCACTGTTTTTTCAAGATTATCATTTAATTCATCGGCAAGTTGACGGGCCTGTTCAAGTGCTTTGTTTTTTTCTTCTAATAGTCGTTGCTGTGTTTTTTGTATGCTTAGGTCGGTAATAATTACACTCATGGCTACGCCATCTTCTAAAGCCAATGTTTGTAATGACAGCAATACAGGCATTTGTGTATTATTGGCAACAAGGTGCAACTCTTGTTTGCAGCTTACACTCCAGGCGCTCTCGATCAGGGTTTTACAATGTTTTTGTTCATCATCCGCCAGGAAATTAAAAAACAGCTTGCCTACTACTTTTTCCAGAGGCAAACCTACCATTTCAGCAAACTTTGAATTACTAAAAAGTATTACTCCATCATGGTTCAAAGTAAGGGCACCCGTAGTCATTTGTTCAATGAATATGCGGTAAGCCTGGTCAGAGCTACGCAAAGTGTATAACTGATGACCATCATCCGCCTTCATAACCAGTGCGTCGACTTCGCCATTACGTATAGCCTCGATGGTGTCGTTGGCTTCTTCTAATTGATTCTTTGTTTCAAGTAGTTCTGCCTTCAACGCGGCAAGGTCACCTTCTAATTGTTGATATGTAGGTTTTTCATTCACGCTTCTGGTTCATTTGCGAGGCCAAGCCCGCGTAATACTTTTTGAGTGTCCGACATATCGCCTACAAGCAGACGCCTGGGAATAGGTCTTTTTTTCAACAAAACTGGTACCGCTGTAATATTTTCCACTTTGGCAAGTTCCGGTTGTTGATGTATATCAATGATATCCAGCCCATAACGATTGTGCAACCGTTGCTCCAGGATATCTCTAAGATTATTTATTGCCCGGACAGAAGCCGGCGAAGATCCGGCCACAAAGAGTTTCAGTTCATAGTGTCCGTCATTTGCAGGCCTTAAATAAAGGTCGAACTGATCATTACTCATTTTGTGTTTGTTAATTCGAATTTGGGCGCGGGCGGATATCAAGCCCTACCAGCACTTTTTCTTCATTAGACAAGTCGCCGATAATTTTACGTACAGGCTCCGGAACTTTTTTAACAAGTGTCGGTATAGCCAGTATCTGGTCACCTTCCGCCAATTGAGGGTTTTTCAGGAGATCAACAACTTCAATTGAATATTGCCCAAGTAAATGTTCTTCGCAATATTTTTTTAGGTTGCGCAGTGCTGTCACTGACTTTGTGGTGTGACCAGCTACATACAACCTAAGTTCATAAATTTCTTTAGCCACTATTTTTTCTTTTTTTGTGAGGCTTGCAACCGGCCATCAGTAACATTTTTTCCGGTGCGGATATCAGATAATTTCTGACGGTTTTGTTGCTGCACGCCCCGTTTTATCTCCTCTTCGATATATACTTTATTTAATTCCTCTTCTGTCGACTCAAATTCATTACGGAGGCTTTCTATTTTAGCTTCCAATACTTTTCGCTTCCGCACTATTTCGCGATCTTTACGGCTCATGGCATGTGTGTGCAGCACCTCACCGGTTTCTTCGAGCAACATTTGCGCTTCGCGGGCTGATCCCGTCAATACGCCTTCGGGGCCAACGTAAACCTCAATTAAATCAAGTCCTTTATTGGTTATGACGAATTCCCGAACCTGGTTAGAATGCTTCATCCCGCGCGATTTCATAATGTAGAGACCACGGTTACGTTCATCGTTTATTTCAATATCACGTATCATCATCCAGGCATCTACCAGCGAAGATACACCCTCGTCAGTTTGTTCATTAATCATGTTGTTCAATGACAAGGCAGTAAACATGGCTGTGATTTGTTCTTGCTGCAGAAAATCAATCAAACGTACCAGCATTGACTTTACCTCGCTAACTGTGCCTACCGTGATTAAATTGGTGATTGGATCAAGCACTACAACATCCGGTTTAAATTTTTTTATTGCCTTGTGGATGGCTACCAGGTGCATTTCCAGGCCGAATAATGTTGGCCTTGAGGCGTGAAATTGCAGGTATCCTTTATCTATATGGCGCTGAATATCCAGGCCTACGGAGCGCATATTCCGGACTATTTGCTGGGGTGATTCTTCAAAAGCAAAGTAAAGGCAGCGTTCTTTGCGTTTACAAGCTGCGTCGGCAAAAGTAGCGGCAACCGAAGTTTTTCCTGTGCCCGCTGTGCCAGACATAAGTATACTGCTGCCCCGGAAAAAGCCTCCTTTACCCAACATCTTGTCTAAAGCATCAATACCCGAAGACACAATATCAGAAGATACCTCTTTATCAAGCAGCAATGAAGTTACCGGTAACACGGTGATGCCTTCTTCATCTATTAAGAAAGGGTATTCATTGGTGCCGTGCAGTGAGCCGCGATATTTAACAATGCGCAAGCGACGGGTAGAAATCTGATCGATGATACGATGATCTAGCAGGATCACACAATCTGATACATATTCTTCCAGTCCCTGTCTGGTCAGGCTGCTTTCGCCGCGCTCACCAGTAATGATCGCAGTAACACCCTTATCTTTAAGAAACTGAAAAAGTCGACGCAGTTCTGCGCGT
>DATCXS010000412.1:0-3410 GCA_036565645.1 Mucilaginibacter sp. | reverse complement strand
AATTTTGTAAGGCTACAGGGATATTCAATAAACCGGCAAGCGCTGCACTGCAATCCCAGGAAAACAGGCTGCCGCTATCCGGGGTTTTCCCCGAACTATCCTGGATCCAGGTATTCCAGATAAGGTTATCATTATTTCGGTTGTTCCACGCAGCCTGCACATTAGCGCGGGCCCACTGAATAGTAGTTGCGTTAAGTGCGCCAACAGAGATACCATAACCAATACCACGAAACGCTATCCCGTTATACCCTCCATTATTTTTACCCCCCTGACCATAATTTGGAAGTATATTCCAGGTTCGGCCGTTGTAATTGTAAGTCCCCGCATATACTGTGTGATTAGCTGGTGTAACTTTATTATTAAAGTTGAACATTAAATAGTTGGCAATATTTTGTGCGATGACTAAATTATCATGGCCCCCAACCAATAACGCAGCCTTAATTGCTATACCATAATTATAGGTAAAATCGCTGGGGCCTACCCTAAGGGTGTTGGGCAGGTTTTGCCAGGTACCATTGGTGTATTTTTTCCCCGGATTACTATCTATCACTTTACCGCACGTTAAAGTGCTATTAGGCGGGACACAAGGACCACCATTATGCGAGCTGGTGGTATATAAGTTATTGACAGACCATTTATAGACGCCATCGGCCTTTTTCTTGTAATTTATATCGCCGTTACATTCATAAATTAAATAGCCTGCTATCACGAAGGTAAAATTGGCCGGTGCATCAAGATTAGGCTTCCAGTTTGCAGGCATTGGACTTGGTGGTTGTATTTGCGCCAATCCTCCATTTCCGGTAGAAGCCCGATTATATACCGTATTAAAATTAGCCTCAGCATCCCTTAGCCATGATATATTGGGCATACCTGCATCCCAGGTAGCCTTATAAGCACGAATAAAAGCTATAGTTGCCCAGTTAAGATCATCGTTGAAACGATTGGAGGCCCAGTTAAGACCATGTTTATTAACAAAGCCAATACAAAGCTGATTGATCTCATTGGCAATCTCAAACCGATCTTTAATGTTTCCGCTACGCAAGGTATAATCAAAATAGTCTTCGGCCAGCTCAATCTGCTCGGCATCTTCCCAAAAACCACTACTGCGGTTAGTAACATTTTGTTTAAAAGCGAAGTAATTTCCACCCTTTCCATCTGCTATTTTAAAGTGCGAATTATAGCTATCCCATGCGCTACGTACAGCAGCAGCGCTATATTGTGCAAACGCATAGTGCGATAAACCAAAAGAAAAAAACGCCATTATGAATATCTTGATACAACAAAGCCGTCGAACAGGAATCTGCTCGGCGGCTTTGTAAAGATTCGGCGTGTTTTTACAAAATCCTGTATACACCGTAATTCTATTTTTTGTTATTCACCAGGTCAATTTCATAGCTAAAGGTTGTTGGCCGGGCATGAACCTGAAACTGCTCTAATGGGCGCGGGCCGCAGCCGTTTGAGCCTACACCCAAAGTTTTATGGGCAATACACAACACAGTGCCTTTACTTTTAGGCAGATCGACCTTGTATTCTACCGGGGTCATCTCTTCGTCGCTGTACGGCAATGCGCTAACCTGCAAAACCGAGTCGACCTGTTTAACGCTTAAGCTAAGGCCATCGGCTGCGGTAAGGTTTGCCCAGCGTACGTCCTCATGGTTACCCTGCTCCATTGGTTTTTCATAGCCGGTCATTTGGTCAATCACGCTGCTTGAGTAATGGCCAACGTCCGAGCCTTGCTTACGGTCGGCGTAGTTTTCCATCGGGCCGCGGCCCAAATAATCAAACTTGTTCAGTCCCTTATTTAACAACATCCGCACACCCATACGGGCAAGTACCAATTTAGGGTTGCTAAAGTCAACCTTGTTCTCAGATTTGATCTGGCCTGCGCCATTAATGGTATAAATTACATGATGATGTACCACAAAATCACCTTTGCCTTCGCCGGTTAAGTTAGCACTTATCTGTATTAGGTTTGTCGCAAGCTGCACGGCTTTAACGTCCTTAGCGGTCCATTTAATTTCGTCCAGGCCATTCTTTTTCCAATCTCCATAAGCCCACATATCATCCTTTTGGTGTGGAGCGCGCCATAAATGCAGCCTCGGGCCGCCTTCATCCCTTAAAACCTCATCACCATTTTTTTCCATTTTGGTAAAAGTGCCTTTATCCTTGTTAAACACCAGGTTGAAGCTTGGTCCCTTAACTTTGATATCGTCGCCGTCCTGGGTAAAGGATAGATCCGACCCTTGCGCCTTGTAGGCTGCCACAGGCATCGGTGTACCTAAATCAAACTGTTGCCGGGCAATTTCAAAGCCGCGTTTGGCCCATAACTCATCCTTACTTAAGCTGAACGATATTTTCAAGAAATACTCGGCACCCGCTTTTGGATGGATTATGTAAGGCAAAGTAATATCCTTGTCCTGACCAGGCTTAATCAAACCGCAATTTAGATTTCCTGATGATATAGGAGTACCGTTTTCGCTCACCTCCCATTTAGCATTAAAGCCGCTCAGGTTAATAAACTGGTAGCGGTTTTTAATGGTGAATACTTTTTTATCCAGATTCTTTGCCTTGATCGAGATCCACTGGTAGGCATGTTTTAATTCAGGATACTGCGGTTTTGGGCTGCGATCAGAAAAAACGACACCTTTGTGAATAAAGTAACGATCATTAGGATACTCGCCAAACCCACCGCCAAAAGCTGTAATAGGGTGATCGGGGTCGCGGTCATTATAAATACCCTGATCTTGCCACTCCCATATAGCGCCACCCAACAGGCTTGGATATTTGTCAAACAGATCATTATAAATATCAACAGACCCCATTGAGTTGAACATCGAGTGAGCATACTCACATAGATAAAATGGTTTGGTTAGTTTAGGATCAGTTGCGTGTTTTTCCAGGTCATATACATTGGTGTACATTTCGCTGTCCATATCGGCAGGATTTTTAGGACCTATGCCAAAACCCTGATAGTGGGTAGGGCGACTGGTGTCAATCCCTTTAATTGCCGCTAAGATTGCTCTGAAGTTGCTTCCTCCGCTACCGCATTCATTACCCAACGACCAAATAATTACTGACGCGTGATTTTTAAAATTCTCTACGTTAGCTACGTTTCTGTCAATCAGCGCAGCTTTAATACGCGGCTCTTCATTAAACTGATCCCACGCACCGTGGCACTCTAAATTAGCCTCGGCTACCAGGTAGATACCATATTCATCACACAGTTCATACCAGCGCGGGTCGTCAGAGTAGTGGCAGGTACGCACGTGGTTGCTGTTGGTTTGTTTGATCAGGATAATATCGCGGATCATTTCCTCCTCGGTAATGGCATGGCCGTCGTCCGGCCAGTTTTCGTGGCGGTTAACGCCTTTCAGTTTGATAGGCACTCCGTTAACCAAAAACAAACGGCC
>DATCXS010000084.1:0-13793 GCA_036565645.1 Mucilaginibacter sp. | reverse complement strand
CATTTTTAAATGCAGGTTTGCTCCGAAATGCTCAGCATCCATCGCCAACACTTCTTTAAAAGCCTGTGTAGCTTTTTCATATTGTTCCAGGCCTAAATACCCCAAGCCCTGTATGTAAAGGCAATGCGCTTTGTTGCGAAGGTTCAGGTCGTCATCAAAGATGAGCAAGTTTGGCAGCGATACCGCGAAGTAGTCTATCTTCACCTCGTCATCTAAATGTTTTTGACCAAACTCAACCAGTTTATCAAAAATCTGTTTGGCTTTGACACCATCGCCTAATTTATTCCAGGCCAGGCCCTGATAAAAGATCTTGTCGGGCTGCTGGTCGTTATAAAATATAGCTGCCGACGGCTCGTCCAACCCCTCCGTCGCTTTACGAAAAAACCATTGGGCTTGTTCTTTGACATTCAGGCCCTCATTGGCGCAGCCTAGCCAGTAAAATATATCATTCTCGGCGGCGCCGAACAGTTTGCCCTCGCCTAAATTATGCGGATATATCTGCGCTTTCTCCAGCAGATCAATAGCCATGCTAAACTCGCCGTTATTCAATTTCTCGCAAGCAATGGCAACCAGGCTGTAAACATATTGGCCCGATGCTTTGCCTTCGCCGCCCTCCCAGGGGTGAAACTGGCGCTCGCTGATCAATCCCAATGCCTTCTCATGATGGCCTAAAAAGTTAAGGATAGCCGCACGTTCCAGATAAATATCATCGCGCTCCAAAGTAGTAGTTAAGTTGCTTTCAAGTACTTTTAAGCGATCAGCAGGTGCATAGTTAAGGCGTTTGTAGAGCTGATCGAGTTCCATCAATACACGCGCATCCGTTCTATCCAGACTAAATGCTTTTTCAAAACAGGTCACCGCTTTTTGGTGCTCATTGCGCTTGTTGAAATAGGCGATAGCCAGATTCCTTAAAACTGTCGGGAAATTGTCATCCAACCTGGCCGAGCTTTCCCAGGCAGTTATAGCGTCATCATACTGACGTTTATCGTACCATAAATTACCCAGGTAATATGGCGCTTTAGCATCCGCAGGATTAAGTTTTGAGGCAAGTTGCAACGCGGCAATGTCTTCTAATCTGTCAGGGAAACATAGATATGGATCCGCGGCGGCGGCTTTCTTTAGTAGCTCAATGGCTTGGGCTTCGTTAGCTAACTGATGCTGAAAGCTGGCCAAATAATAATATACCATCGGATGGGTTGATTCGCCCACTACCGCATATTGCAGTAAATCAGATGCTTCATCAAACAAACCGGCGTTAGCGTAATCGAGCGCGTATTCAATGAAATTCTGATCCCAGCCGCGCGATAGTCCTGTTAGCTTATCTAAATAAGTTTTGTCATTATTCGCCAGATATAGCTCAAACAATGCGCCCAGGTTAAACGCATCGCGTTTCAGCGCTTGCAATGAAACCGCTACAGCATCGGCAATCCTATCTAACTTGCGCAAGGCCGCCGATTGCAGCACATAAGCCTTGCTGTTATTGGCATTACGGTCAATAGCCGATTGGATATGATCCAACGCCGGTTCATAATCGCCATTCATCAAATCCAGCTGCGCTAACATAAAGTAACCACTATCTTTCCAGGCACCGCTCCAGGTAGCTTTGTAAAACGCATCGTATGCCTCCTTATGCTTGCCCTGAAATTTTAACGACAGGCCCAGGTTGTAATAAGGCTCGCTATCGTAAGGGTTTAGATTACGTTGAATGCTGGTCTCGACAGCCTTACGGAAATACGGTTCGCTTTGCGCAAATTTACCACGACGCAGGTACCAGGCGCCTAAAGCATTATTATTACGGATATCTTTCGGGTTGCGACGCAGCGCTTCTTCATAATACGGCACCGGGCTGTATGTAGCATGTCGGTATTGTTCCAAATGCTGGGCGGTAAGAAACAACTGCTCTGTGTTCTCCACTTCCGCAGGCAGTAAGGCGGGCTTAGCCGGCTCCGGTATGTTGTTTAATTTATGGGTTGATGGATCGTAGCTTAATAGTTCTTTGCCTTTAGATGAGGTAATGGTCACCCGTAAACGGTTCTCATCAATACTTGTTGCCGCGATGCTTTTATCATAAATCTGCTCCGGGCTGATGTCGGCAATTTCCTCCAATAAGGTTTTACCCTCGTAGCTCAGTTTAATTTTCAATGCCGTTTCCGCCCCGGTAGTGTACACTTTCAGATTAATAGTTTTATCCGCATAATCCAACGCCAACAGTACGTCCTTGCTGGCATTTTTAATTACCCCCAAATGGCTGTACGGCATAAAGTATTGCGTAAAATGCTTTTCCTCGTTTGGCATTAGCCAGCTAAAATCGGGTTGGTTATCGGTGAACATGCCGGTCATTAATTCAATGTAAGGCCCATCCGCGTCGGTAAGATTTCTATCCCAGGCCTGGCCGAAATCGCTGTGGCCCCAGGTCCATTGTTTTTTGCCGGGCGATACGTGGTGATTAGCCACGTGCAGTAAGCCGCCTTGCGAGTCGTGCTCATATCCCCCCACAAAATCGTATGCCGAATTGATAGCCATGTACGAGGTTGGTACCGGAATATTTTTATAGCGTGAGATATCCGTTCCCGGCGAGTAATCTACCTTGTAATAGGTGCCGGTAGCAATAGGAAAGGTCGAAACATCGCGTTTGCCATGATCAAATACCGCATTTACATCAGGCGGGAAAACCGATTGATAATCATCATTAACCTTAACCGCAGGGTTGGCCCACCACAGAAAAGTTTGCGGCAGAAAGGAGCGGTTCAGCAGTTTTGCCTTGATCTCGATGTATGCTTTATCAGGATACAATGTAAAGCCCGTCATACCCTTGGTATGGAACATGCGTTCTATTTCGTTTGTCCAGATGGTCTTGCTGCCGTCGGCGTTGCTTTCTATCTTATAGTCAATAGGCTCAAAAGTACTGGGGCGATGATGCTGAGGCCAGTTAAATTCAATACCGCCCGAGATCCATGGACCGGTAAGCCCCACCAATGCAGGCTTGATCACCTGGTTATAGTAAACAAAATGACGATTGTGCACTTTGTCGTAAGCCATTTGGATACGTCCACCTAATTCGGGCAGTACCATGATCTTGATATACTTATTCTCTAAAAACAGTCCGGTGTATTCTTTGTCCTGCTTCTCGTCATATATCTTCTCGATAACTGGATTAGGATATACCTTACCACTGCTGCCCTGATATACGCGTTTTTCAAAAAACATCGGGTTTTTATCAGGTTTGCCAATGCCGTAGGTTGGGATAGTTACTTTTTCTTCCCAGATATTTACAAATAGATCGCTCATAGTGACAGATCAGTGTCTTATTAAATTTTCTTCCAGCTCTTCCAAAGTTTGACCCTTGGTCTCTTTAACTTTTGCCTTGATGAATAAAAATCCGCAGAAACAGATAGCGGCGTACAGATAAAACGGACCATAAGTGCCCAGCACCTTAGCCAGTATCGGGAAAGTGAACACCAGGATAAAGTAGGCGCCCCACAAGGATACCACGGCTACGGTTGATGCCTCGCTGCGGATCTTGTTAGGAAAGATCTCTGAGATCAATACCCAGGTTATAGGTGCTATTGAAATAGCGTAAATGCTTATCGCTAATAAAACCGCTATCGAAACCAATATTGCTGCGGCGTGGCTTTGCAATAAAAATGCCAATGCGACGTAAAGGATAGCCAGCCCAAGCGAGCCGATAAGCATCAATGGGCGACGGCCCAGTTTATCTACCTGCCACATGGCCAGTAGTGTGAACAACAGGTTAACAATACCAATAGACACCGTTTCAAAAAGCTGTTGGTTCAGGCTCGACCCTACCGAGGCAAATATGGTAGAAGTGTAATTGAACACCACGTTAATACCGCAAAATTGCTGAAACACTGCTAACGTTATACCCACCAACACCGCAGGGCGCACTGCTTTGTCAAACACGGCTTTAAAGCTTTGCCTACTGCCGTTGCCGGTCAGCGATTTTTGGATGGCTTGCATGGTGCTGTCGGCAAATTCGTTGGAACCTATGCGATTTAGCACCGCCCTGGCCTTTTCGATCTGCCCCGCTTTGGTTAACCATCGCGGACTTTCGGGCAGCCAGATCACCCCTACTAAAAATATGACCGACGGTACCACGCCAAGCCCAAACATCCAGCGCCAGGCATCGGGGCCACTATCCGCTAAAAAATAGTTACACAAATTAGTTATCAGAATGCCCAATACTACGGTGAGTTGATTTATGGCGACGTTTCGTCCGCGCACTGCTGCTGGCGAGATCTCGGCAATGTACATCGGGCAAAGCATCGAGGCCATACCCACGCCAATACCCGCCGCAAAGCGCATAATGACAAAAAACATCAGTCCTTTTGACAAGGCGATACCCAAAGAGGATATGGCGAAAATAAACGCAGCCACCATAAGCCCCGGGCGGCGGCCATAGCGCTCAGAAATATTACCGGCAACGAGGCAGCCTACGATACAACCCAAAGCAAGCGAGCCTGTAAGGAATCCCTCCCAAAGCGGATTGAGCATAAACGCTGTACGTAAAAAAGGCAGCGCGCCGGATATCACCGCAAAATCAAACCCAAACAGGTATCCGCCCAGAGCCGATATAAATGAAATGCCGACAATGTAAGCGCCGTTAAATGATGTTATCTTTTCCATTAATTGATAATTAGGTTTATAAAGTTGCGTCTGGTATCAAACTGAATTTTAAGCTAATATGCTCATCATAAACGTGATGTTTAGGCAATAGTGCCGACGGAAACTCAGGCCGGTTCATGCTATCGGGATAATGCTGACACTCCAGGCACAAGCCCTCAAACGGCTGGCAATGGCGGTTGTCTAAATTCAGGTGCTTGCTGTTCAGGTAATCGCCTGTGTATAAGAAAATCCCCGGATAGCTGGTATTAACGGTGAGCATACGGCCTGATGCCGGGTCTGTTAGCTTTGCTGCAAATCCGTCTGCTTCCAGTTTATCCTCATCCAGTATGTAATAAGAGTTAATGCCATTTGTGCGGTCAAGAATGATTCTGTCGGCAGGAATATTTTCGCCGGTTGGAATATAGTCGTCGGTTGCCGCCAGCATTTCACCGGCATTTATTTGCAGTTGATGATCCAGGATGGTCAGGTCGCCGTTAGATAAATTAAAATAGGCGTGGTTGGTAAAATTAGCATAAGTATCTTTATCGCTGATAGATTTATAGCTGATAATTAATTCGTTATCATCCGTCCACATATAGGTTACCCGTAAACTTAAATTACCGGGATAACCGCCCTCGCCGTCATCACTATGTATTAAAAAGGTAACACCTTCGCCATCATATATCTCAAAACCAAATACTTTACTGTTAAAACCGCTTGATGCGCTGTGGTTGGAGTTTACTCCATCGTTAGCCTCTAATTGATGCGTCTCTCCATTTAATACAAACCGGGCATTGCTTATACGATTAGCATAGCGACCAATGGTAGACCCGATGTAGCAATTGTCATCCAGGTACCCTTCCAATGTGGGGAAGCCGATGATAGTATTGCCTGGTTTACCGTATTTATCCGGAACGTTTATGCTTACAACAGTAGCGCCATAATTAGTTACCTCGGCAAAAGCACCGCTTGGGTTAGTTAGTTTAAACAGAAAGATGTCTTTACCCTGCGTGGTTCCCCAGGCTTTATAGGTAACGGTAGTACTCATAATTTTATTTAATCGGTAAGATAAAAGTATGCGCTCAGGCTCCTGTTAAAAATGGACAATGCCATAAATTAAATGGACAATATTATCATTTAGCCTACTGTCAATTGTTTATTTAATTGCTTAAAATGTACATTTGATGCATTGCAAGCCAATTGCACACCTACAATAATGAACAATATTACCGAAAGCAAAAAGATTAAAGAAGGCTTTGTAGGCCAGCGTATGATTGTGCTGCCGCCAAATGTCAAGCGGATGGTAAACAATAATCCGCTCATCCGTAATTTTTATCTGACGGCTATTGGCCATTATCCTAAAGCTACTTACCACGACCGCGAGCGCAAGGCCGGCAGCAGCCAATACATTCTTTTATATTGCGTAGACGGCGAAGGCTGTGTTTACATCGGAGGGGACACTTATATCCTCAAACCCAATACATATATCATTATCCCCAAAAATGTGGGACACCGCTATAAAAGTTCAAATGGCAATCCCTGGAGTATTTACTGGGTACACTTTAGCGGCTTAACTGCCGATGCGCTGTATGAGCGTTCGGCTGCCCCGGGCGGGCCGCAGGTACATGCTATCCCTTATGATGAAAACCGGATCAATTTGTTCGAACAAATTTACAGCATCCTGGAACATAGTTTCCATGAAAAGGAACTGGAGATAACCAACCTGTATCTGCAGCATTTTGTCTCCTCGCTTATCTATTATAAAGAACTCAATCCCGTCGCTTATGAAACCGACTCGGTGAGCCTGTCCATTGCCTTTATGAAAAAGCATATCGACAAAAAATTATTGATCGAAGATCTGGCGGGGCAACGGGGTATTTCGGTGTCGCACTACTCACGCTTGTTTCACCAGCGCACCGGTTCGTCGCCCATTAACTATTTTAATTTGCTGAAGATCCAGGCCTCATGCCAGCATTTATATTTTACCGACAGCAGCATCAAGGAAATAGCCATCAGGCTGGGGTTTGATGACCAGTATTATTTTTCGCGGCTGTTCACTAAGCTAATTGGTATGTCGCCTTTGAAATATCGTAAAACACATAAAAAATAGTGGGTGCGGGTTTTATAACTACCTGTGACAAAATTGTTTTACAAAACCGGTAGCTTATGTTAGTCCGGATTTATAATTACGAGTGTTCGAAAAATTAAAAAAGGGGTCCTGCTGAGGCTCTCGAAGCATGTGGGCAAAGGCCTTTACGCTCATCCTTCGAGTGCCTGCAATGACAAGTCTATAATTCGTTTGTCATCCTGAACATTGTGAAGGATCTTATACGAGCGATGAGCATTTACGTATAAGATATTTCGCTATCGCTCAATATGACAAGCGTCATTGTAA
Organism: Mucilaginibacter sp.; assembly: GCA_036565645.1. Classification (GTDB taxonomy): domain Bacteria; phylum Bacteroidota; class Bacteroidia; order Sphingobacteriales; family Sphingobacteriaceae; genus Mucilaginibacter. The sequence goes on along the minus strand of DATCXS010000084.1, from coordinate 6,775 downwards.
AAATATCTTTTAAAATGAATCGACTTAAATCTTTCGAGCACGACTAATTATAAATCCGGACTAACATAATGTAACTGTCGCGCAGAGATTGCTTCGTCGTTCCTCCTCGCAATAATGGCTTTATTGTCGGGGCAGTTTATTAATTAGCCTGCTTACTCTTCTGAATTACCTCGGCGTAATAATTTTCATAAAGCGGTAATATCTTAGCCAGGTCAAACAGTTTAGCGCGAGCCAGTGCGTTTTCTTTAAAGGTTGCCAGCCGTGCCTCATCACTCAAAATATAAATGGCGCTTTCGGCCATACCTTGTACGTCGCCTATGTTTTTCAGGTAACCGGTTACGCCGTCTATATTCAGCTCGGGCAAGCCGCCTGCGTTCGAGCTTATTACCGGTACTTTGCAGGCCATTGCCTCTAACGCCGCCAAGCCAAAGCTTTCAGATTGCGACGGCATCAGGAACAAATCTGACACTGACAGGATCTCTTCTATCGCATCCTGTTTACCCAGAAAACGTACGTCATCGCCTACGCCCAGATCGCGGCACAGCTGTTCGCAATCACTCCGCTCGATGCCGTCGCCTACCATCAATAGTTTTGATGAGATCTTTTCGCGGATCTTCGCAAAAATCCTCACCACATCATCCGTGCGCTTCACCTTACGGAAGTTTGAAGTATGGATCAGTATTTTTTCTCCTTCGGGTGCTATGGCTCTTTTAAAGTGATCTTTCGCTTTCAGGCTAAATCGTTTCAGATCGATAAAGTTAGGGATCACCCGGATATCGTTCTCAATATCAAAAAACTCGTAAGTGTCTTTTTTCAGATTTTCTGAAACCGCAGTTACACCGTCAGATTTATTGATAGAGAAAGTTACCACCGGTTTATAGGTGCGGTCTTTCCCTACCAGCGTAATATCTGTACCGTGCAGGGTAGTTACCACCGGGATATAAATGCCATAGGTTAGCAAGATCTGCTTGGCCATAAATGCTGCCGAGGCATGCGGAATGGCGTAGTGTACGTGCAGCACATCCAGCTTTTCAAACCGCACCACATCCACCAGCCGACTGGCAAGGGCCAGCTCATAGGGCGGATAATCGAACAACGGATAGTTAGATACCGAAACTTCGTGATAGAAAAGGTTTTCAGAGAAAAAATCCAGACGCGCCGGTTGGTTATAGGTGATAAAATGCACCTGGTGTCCGTTATCGGCAAGGGCTTTGCCCAGCTCGGTTGCTACAACACCGCTACCGCCAAAGGTCGGGTAACAGACAATTCCGATTTTCATTGAATGCAGATATGGTTGTTGTGATAATTAATTATACAAGTTTAACAGCAATTTGGCGGATAAGTGTTTGCATTATGTAATATTACCAATAGCCGCCGCGCTTTGATTTATAATCCCTTTGCAATAGCCTTATATACAACGTCCTGTATACGAGGGCGGATATTCAGGCTACTTAGCTTGCTGCTTACTTTTGGGTAGCAGCGATTAGACAGGAAGATGTAAACCAGGTTATATTTCGGGTCGACCCACACGCAGGTACCCGTATAGCCGGTATGACCAAAGCTTTCCGGCGATGCCAGTTCTGATGGGTAATGTCGCTCAGGTATCGGGTCCCAACGGTCAAAACCCAAACCCCGCCGGCTTACGGCTGACTGCTTTGCAGTGAACAGATCTACTGTCTCTGGCTTAAAAAACACATCGCCGCCATAGGTGCCTTTGTTCAGCAGCATCTGGTAAAGTATAGCAAGGTCATTTGTACTGGCAAACACCCCGGCATGCCCGGCAACGCCACCCATTAAGGCAGCAGTTGGGTCGTTAACGTAACCTATCAATTCGGAATGACGGAATTCCTGCGCATCCTCCGAAGGAATAATCCTATCCGGCGAGAAGCGATAGAGCGGTAAAAAACCCGCGGTTTGCATGCTCAGGCGATTATAAAACTGCTGTTCTACATAAACATTCAGCGGCGTTTTGGTAATGCTTTCAATCGCCTGTTGCATAAATATCATACTCAGGTCGCTGTATACATATTGCCCGCGGGTTCGTAGCGGCGAGTTGAGCATGGCCGGCAGCATGATATCGGCATAATAATTCTTCCGCAAAAAATAGTTGTTGTTAACTTTTATTGGGTAAGCGGCCGATGAATCAGTGCTATGATCTGTGGGCTTTATCTTCTCAAAGGTGGGGATGTCAGGTATCAGCCCTGCCTGGTGGGTCAGTATCTCCCGTAACTGCAGATCCGCCTTGTTGGTGTTTTTGGTGACCGGCCAGTAGTAAGATATGGTTGAGTCGAGATTCAGCTTGCCTTCATCATACAACTGCATAGCAGCCATAGTGGTGGCCGATGTCTTGGTCATGGAAGCAATATCAAAAATATCAGTGATCTTATCGGGCATGTCTGCCGAGTAGGTATGATAGCCATAGGCTTTATTGAAGATCACCTTCCCATCCTTAGCTACCAGCACAGCGCAGCCGGGTGTAGCGTGCAAATGCATGGCTTCGCTGACTATTTTGTCAATATCCTGCAAATTGCTGCTACGGATACCTGCTGCTTCCGGAACGGCATATTCAAGACGGGTTTTTTGAGTGATATAGCCCATGCCCGTATGATAACGCCGGTTGATGTCTGATGTCAGTTTTTGTATAATGGCCACCCCTCCGAATATAGCCTGGGCCGAAAACATAGCCGCAACTTTGGTTGCTTTTTCTGAAAATAAGACGGGCGCAGTTATTTTATTCAATTTCTCCAGACCCTTATCTTTCCCAAAATAAGCTACAATCACATTTTTCTTGCTTTGATTATCGGTGATGAGGCGCATAAGCGTGGCGTTGTTCAGATCTGCCTCATTGGCCTGGATGATAAGCGTATTGTAAGCGCCGAGATCTTTGGCCAGATCAGCGACGGTACGTCCCGCGTGGTCCGCGATATCCACAGACGCTACAGCAGTATATTTATTCAGCAAACTATCAAAAACGCGGGCATACGGGTTTGACAAATGCAGGCTGGCGATCTTTAGATTGCCAATGTTTCTGAGGGGGACCAGGTGGTTTTCATCATTTAAAAGCGCGGTAGATTTCTCCACCTGCTTTTCTTCTTTTAAATAGGCCTGACCAGAGTTTTGCGCACATGCAGAATTGAATAAGATAAATGCCAGTAAAATAGTAAGTAAGCAGTCAGGCTTATTTTCTCTCATATACTTTCTCTCCGTTAATGTAGGTTTTTAACACTTTAATATTTGGCAGTTCGGCATCACCGGCTTTCATGAGGTCTTTATCGGTTATTACAAAATCGGCGTACTTGCCCACCTCGATACTGCCTTTTTCTTTCTCCTCAAAATTAGCTTTTGCCGCCCATATTGTCATACCCCTTAAAGCTTCTTTCCGGGTTAAGGCATTTTCCATCTGGAAGCCTTTGGCGGGGTAGCCTTTCAGATCCTTACGCACCACCGCCGCGTAAAAGGTATAAAGCGGATTGATACTCTCGACCGGGAAATCAGTACCTAAAGGCATCCAGCCGTTTTGTTTCAGCAACTGTTTGTAGGCATAAGCGGTTTTCATTCGTTGCGGCCCCAGGCGCCTGCCGGCCCAATACATGTCTGATGTAGCATGCGTGGGTTGTACTGATGGAATGATATTGTAATCACCAAACATCCTGATGTCCCCCGGCGCCAGCACTTGCGCGTGTTCTATCCGCCAGCGGCGGTCATTCTTGCCTTTTAATACATTGGCATAGATCTTCAGCATCACGCGGTTAGCCGAGTCGCCAATGGCATGAGTACACAGCTGGAAGCCTTTGTCGGCAATCACTTTGGCAACTTCCTCGAAATGTTTCTGGCTGCTGCGTAAAAATCCGTTCCAGCCGGGCTGGTCGGCATAAGGTTTTAACAAGCACGCCCCGCGCGAGCCTAATGCGCCGTCGGCATAAACCTTGAAACCGCGCACATCTAAGCCAGGAGTTTTAAATACGCCCCGTTTAAACAGGTAATCGTAGTTTTCGGGCTTGTCGGACAATAGCACATACATGCGCATTTTTAACGAGCCGCGGTGCTGTAGTTCTGCAATGGTATTTACCATAGTATAAGGCAGGCCGCAATCGTCGACAGTAGTAAGGCCCGCGGCCAGGCAATTGCGTTGTGCGCTGAGCAGGGCACTTTGTATCAGTGCATCTGTCGGGTCGGGTATCTTTCGGGTGACAACCCCTATCGCATTATCCAACAAAACACCGGTGAGCTTGCCCTTAATAGTTTCAATTTCTCCGCCGGTTATAGTTTGCCCGGGTTTGATACCGGCAATATTTAGCGCTGCCTGGTTTACAATGGCACCGTGCCCGTCAACACGATTTAAAATTACAGGGCGCACCGGGAACATTGCATCCAATTTTTCTTTATCCGGAAATTGATGACCCTCCCATAAATTCTGGTCCCAGCCATTACCGACTATCCAGCCTTCAGGGTTCCGGTCGGCATACTCCTTCACGGTATCCAATACCTGCTGCCAGCTTTTTAAGCCTTTCAGATCTACCTGTTGCAGGCCCAATCCGTATTCTAAAAAATGGGTGTGCGCATCAATAAAGCCGGGGTAAATGGTCTTACCTTTGGCATCGACGACCTCGCGTGCCCGGTATTTCCTGGTTAGCGTGCCAGAATCGCCCACGGCAACGATTTTACCGTGATCCACTATAAATGAGTTGGTCACAGTAAACGTGCTGTCGACCGTATAAACAACAGCATTTTTTACTAACAGATCAGCATTGTATTCTTTTTGTTTACAAGCCATAAAAGCAAGTAACAGCAACGGCCATAATTTCTTCATACAGTAGATATGAGCTGTAAATATAAAGGTATATACAACTACTGCCGCATAAAGTTAGGCGGTAATTTAAATATTAGGGCTTTACCCTGCATTGCCGGACTGATCTGTAACAAGGTGGAAAAATATATAAAACTGAATTGGTCTTGGGCAGGCAAGAGGCTTAACTTATGCTTCTAAATAGCTAATTTAGCAGCGCAAAAGAAATTGAAGGGAAATTTATAAATGTCAGATATCATTCAGCTTTTACCAGATTCGGTAGCTAATCAGATCGCCGCGGGCGAGGTGGTGCAGCGGCCTGCATCTGCCGTAAAAGAGCTGATAGAAAATGCTATTGATGCCGGTGCAGATAAGATCCAGCTGATTGTGAAGGATGCCGGCAAAGCTTTGATACAGGTGATAGACAACGGCTGCGGCATGAGCGGCACCGACGCACGCATGTGCTTTGAGCGCCACGCCACTTCCAAAATACGAAAAGCCGAGGACCTGTTTGCCATCCGAACCATGGGTTTCAGGGGCGAAGCTATGGCTTCGATAGCGGCAGTAGCTCAGGTTGAGCTGAAAACCCGGCGTTATGAAGATGAGCTGGGCAGCCAGATTTTTATTGAAGCTTCGGAAGTAATGAAGCAGGAGCCTTGCTCTACTACTGCCGGGACGTCCATATCTGTCAAAAATTTATTTTACAATATACCGGCGCGCCGCAACTTTCTAAAAAGCAATCCCGTCGAAATGCGCCATATTATTGACGAGTTTCAGCGTGTGGCTTTGGCACATCCGGAGGTGTTTTTTACGCTGCATCATGAAGGCCAGGAAGTTTACCACCTGCCGGCAAGTGCGCTAAAACAACGTATCATCCATCTGTTTGGCAGCAACTATAACCAGCGCCTGGTACCCGTTGAAGAGGACACTACCATTATTAACCTGCGTGGTTTTGTGGGTAAGCCCGAGTTTGCCAAACGCACCCGCGGCGAGCAGTTTTTCTTTGTCAACAATCGTTTCATTAAAGACCCCTACCTGAACCACGCGGTACTGACGGCTTTTGATGAGATATTACCGGATGACACTTACCCGCTGTATGTATTGTTTATAGAAATTGATCCGTCGAAAATCGACATCAACGTACATCCTACAAAAACAGAAATTAAATACCAGGACGAGAAAGCTATTTATGCTATTATCCGCTCGGCGGTAAAACGTTCTTTAGGCAGATACAACATAACACCAAGCCTTGATTTTGACCAGGAAAACAGCATCGGGCACCTTATCACCCCAAAACCTATAGAGGAGATTGTGGCGCCGGTGATTGCTTTTAATCCTGATTTTAATCCTTTTGCAAAAACCGACCGGGAAATTTCATTTAAGAAGGAATCAAACGGAAGCAGCGCTAACAGCGGCGACAGTTATACCGACCGCAGCAGCCGCAACAACCCCATCCCCAAAAACTGGGAGACGCTATATGAGATCAGCAAGCGCGACACCGAAGCCGTACAGGCCGAACTGCATGCAGGGGAAAGTGTAAATATTAACGACCAGACCATTGCCAAATCGGGCGACAAGCAGTTTTTCCAGATCCATAATCGCTTTATCATGTCGCAGATCAAGTCGGGGTTTATGCTGATTAACCAACAGGCGGCGCACGAGCGCATTTTGTATGAACGCTTTTTAAATCAGCTGCAAAGTCAATCGGGCGTTAGCCAGCAAAGCCTGTTTCCGCAGTCGCTTACACTAAACGGGGCCGATTTTGAGTTATTGAAAGAACTGATGCCCGACATTCGCGCGCTGGGTTTCGACATTCGCGAGTTTGGCAAAAACACGGTTGTTGTTGAAGGCATACCTGCCGATTTAAACAATGTGGGCGAGCACGAGTTATTAGAACATTTGCTGGAAGGATTTAAAAACAACCAGGCTATATTGAAACTGGACCGGCGGGATAACCTGGCCCGGTCATTGGCTCGCAATGCAGCCATT
>DATCXS010000292.1:0-2984 GCA_036565645.1 Mucilaginibacter sp. | reverse complement strand
CGCTGACAACCCCGCCGCCACCGGTAAACAATTGCGACCTGGTGATTAACAGCATCAATGTAGATCACCCGGAATCTGTTACCGGTGCCGCCGATGGGCAGATAACCGTGAAAGCTTCGTCCAGTTATTTACCGCTGAGTTACAGTTTAGATGGCGTTACGTTTCAATCATCAAACATATTTACCGGCTTAAGCAGCGGATTAAAAAATATCACCGTTAAAGATGCTAATTCCTTTGGTTGCGTGGCCGGTATGTCAGTCACGGTGCCGGTGTTAGGGAGGTTGCTCATCAAAGACCCCTCTGTAACTGTTAATGGCAACATCAGTCGTTGGAGTGCCGCTTTTAACCCCATTTTATTTACTTATCAGCGCCGAGATTTCGAGGTGACCCATGTCACGCTTGATTTGACTTTTAACCAGCCGCGCGTAACCGTAAGTACTGATTTAAGCAGCTTGAAAGATGGCGATCAAATCTACGTAAACGCCGGACCTTATGAAGGAACCTTCTATTTTAATAAGCTTACCGCTACCCAAAATTCATTTATTATAAATACATCGTTTACTACAACAGTTTCGAGTGGTTTTGCTAATTCAAACCAGCTAAGGCCTTACTACAGGTTGCTAACCAAAATAACCTATCAGGATGTTAAAACCGGCGCTACAAAAACTATCACGTCAACTAACCGGCCAGACAATACCGGATTGATCAAAGCTGATCTGTCTAATTTCCTGCAATCGTTATTAATTGCAAAAGACGAAAGCGGTTACACTCAGGCTAATTTCAGAGATACCAACCTGAGTGCCAGTTACCAAATAGCATATGCCGAGCAATGGGATATAAGCACGAGTGCACCCGCAACAAACAACGATGTAAACGGTACGCATACCTCTAACTGGGTAACTATCGCCGACACCTACTATGTAGTTTACGCCGCCAAGCAACTAGGCGAACGTTACGGCGGTAACCTGGCGGCCTATGTACCGTTTGCCAACAGCCAACCTGCAGCAAAATGGATCACTGATTTTGCTGAGCCGGCTTATTCAAACGGCTATCCGTTTGATATTGGTTTTATTTACAGCGAGAATATCATTGGTCAAAATATTTATTGTGAGTTGACCAAGCTGGACATCAACCGAAACCCATTGCCCGGCGGCTCGCAAAATAATTATTTGATAAACGAAGATGGTTCATGGTTGCTTAACCAGGATGGCGGCAGTTTATTGATATCCAGACAAAACCCTACTAATACAAACCTACCCGCAAAATTAGGCTTAAACCGGCTATTGGTAGACAATGACTTCCCTGCGGATGCCCGATACTTCAATATCATTTTAAAATATGATGATGGCGCGACTACGTATCCCATTACTCAAATCCAAACCGTGAGGATTGATGATGCTATTGACGAACAATCGGTTTACTTACGGTGGATAGGCCTTTCAGGTTCATGGAACTATTATCGCTTTGTTTATAATCAGGAAGTTACGCTGGATGTACAGAACGCCACCATTATTAAAAATTATGTAACCGACTGGGAAAACCAGCAAGGCATTGAAGAAGTGATCAGTAAATCGGCAGGGCAAAAAATGAAGGTGATGGCCGAGGATCTTTCCGTTAGCGATATCAAGGGTCTGCAATCTATCAAATACTCGCCTAAAGTACAGATGCTGGTCAGCAAAAATCCAATTAAATGGCAAACGGTTGTGCTTAATACCGCCTCCTTTAGCGAATACGAAACCTTGAACGGCCAGGCGCCTTTCAGCGTGACTTTCAATTTACCGGGCATCAACATACAAACCCAATAAAAGCTTATGAACGATTTACAATTGTACATAGACGACCAGCTGGCCGACCTAACCGATGACAGCCCCATTGCCCTTACCTTCCAGATCAATAACCTCGCTGAGGTTCAAAATCAGCAGGGTCATACATCCAACCAGTTTAAACTGCCGCTTACGCAAAACAACCGGCGCATATTGGGTTTCCCGGATGATATTGCCTTTTGCACCGATAAGCCCTATCAAAAATACCAGGCCAAACTGGTGCAGGACGGGCTGGAAATCATACCCTATGGCATCTGCGAGCTAAACAGCATTGACCAAAATACGGCTAACGTAACTATACTCTCTGGGAATGTCGATTTTTTTGATGCCATAGACGGTCAGCTTTATGAAATGGGCGATAGCAGCAGCCCCTGGTACAGCACTCTATGGAAAGATTACGACCATGCCTGGACACTGGACAACGTTGTAAAATCGCAAACAAAAACCGAGGGCTGGATATATCCCGTGGTTGATTATGGCAATTTTACCGAGGACATCAACCAAAACATCAATGTTACTACGCTGCGCCCTGGATTCTTTATTAAATCGGCCGTAGATATTTTGGTGAAGGGTACAGGTTATAAAGCTACCGGATCGTTACTTGGCGACCCGCTGTATCCGAAGCTTATTGCCCAGTTTAGCAATGGCAGTTTTGAGCATGGCAGCGATTATCAGAATCAGCCGGATATTTTGAGCTGTACGGCTACTAACGGCAGCGAGATCGTCCTAAATCACCCCAATAATAATAACCCCTCGGGTTTATTTGTATTCAGCCCTGTATCTGATCCTTCCAATCAACTATCAAATGGCATTTTTACTGCGGCACAGCGGGGCGATTATCAGGTAACGGCTTATTTCCCTAAAACTGTACTGCGAGGACGCATTACGGGCGACCATCCTACTTACTTACATGCGGCCATCAACGTATACACAACCGGACAGCCTACCGTTGAAGCTGCCGCGTTAGACTTTAACTGGGATATGGGTAAGTGGGTGCGCGACAACGGAACAAGCGGCGGCAGCATTACCGGCTACGTTAACATTGGTAAACAAACCCTGTCGTGCGAATTGGAACTGGCCGAAGGGCAGAGCGTCGAAATTAATTATACCTGGAAAGGCGACAACCCGTCTTATTTTTCGGTTCCGGCGGGTGCTACCTTA
>DATCXS010000326.1:0-33882 GCA_036565645.1 Mucilaginibacter sp. | reverse complement strand
CAGGAGCCATATTGGTTAAGTTAAAAACAGACCGTGTCAAATCATCGCTGGCAGCCATTACCGCTGCCTGGAAAAAATTTGAGCCCAATTACCCCATCCGTTACTCATTCCTCGACCAAAACTTTAAAAACCTTTATGCCACTTACGACAGACTAAATACCATCATTACATTTTTCTCGGTAATATCAATTTTAATTGCTGTCAGCGGGCTATTTGCGTTAACCTCTTTCCTGGCTCAACTACGGGTGAAAGAAATAGGCGTACGCAAAGTGTTAGGGGCATCAGTTGCAAATATTACTACGCTATTATCTAAAGACTTTGTAAAACTGGTTATTCTATCCATAGTCATTGCCACGCCAATAGCCATCTGGGCGCTGAGTAAATGGCTGAATGATTTTGCCTACCGCATTAGTTTGCAATGGTGGATGTTTGCCTTATCGGGCGTATTAGTTGTAATCATCACCCTGCTTACCGTTGGTAGTCAGGCAATGCGCTCGGCCATGATAAACCCCGTAAAAAGTTTACGGTCCGAATAATATGAAACCAAAATCAAGTGATCCAAAAAATGACTTAAAAGTCATAAAACATGATCCAAAGTGATCCGCTTTTGGTGTATTTATATTTTAATTCTTTGATTTTCAATAAGTTAAATTTTACAAGTGATCCAACTGATACACATACACTCGTGGATCACTTGTTTGCCTTTGTACACCATGTCACCATGCTGGCGCTATCCAAAGTTTGTTAACTTTTGTAACCGTCTATCACACATCTGATAATCGCAGACAGCCGAGACGGTGAGCTTATATTATTGTATGATATTCCGGCGCTTTGTAATCACAAGAAACAGCTTTCCATTAAAACTTTAAATCATTTGTAAGGATCTCGGGTATTTCCCGACAGATCCTGCATGAACAACAAATATCAACAATACGCGCCGCTGATATTGCGGTTGATAATAGGTTATGGCTTTATGGCTCATGGTTGGGCAAAGTTAAGCCGGGGCCCGGCGGGTCTTGAAAAATTACTGACACAGATAAGTGTGCCTATGCCTCATTTAAATGCCTTGCTGTTACCATTTATCGAGCTGATTGGCGGACTGGCCATATTCGTAGGAGCATTTATTACTGTAGTAAGCATACCGCTTATCCTTACTATGCTGGTGGCTATTGTAACGGTCAGTTATAAATTCGGCTTTAGCTCGGTAAATACTATCGGTTTAACGCCCGCAGGCCCCAAATTTGGCCCGCCCGGATACGAGATCAATTTATTATATATAGCCGGGCTATTGTCGTTAATGCTGTCTGGCGCAGGTATGTTTTCTGTAGATGCCTGGCTTATCAAACGCAGGTCGAACGCCTGAATTATTTGATCCCCTTAGGCAAAGTACTAACCGCCGTCCAGCCGCCGTCGACAACGATGCTTTGCCCCGTGATATGTTTGGCTTCGTCCGATACCAGGAATAATGCGGTATTCGCAATATCGTTCACGTATGCCGGGCGGCCCAGCGGGGTAATTTCAGACCAAACGCGTTCATAATCCGCTTCAAGGGTAGTACGTTCAGTCAACGTTGCGCCCGGAGCTACGGTATTTACATTGATTTTGTAGGACGACAGCTCAATGACCAGGTTTTTAGCCAGCATTTCTAATGCAGCTTTAGTCATGGCATAGCAGGCCAGATCTTTTAAAGCCTGATGCCCCACTACCGACGAGGTGAATAATATCGACCCGCCACCCTGCTGCGTTTTCATTTTGTTAGATGCCGCCTGCGCCAGGAAAAACGATCCGCCCAGGTTTACCCGCAACACTTCGAAAAAAGCATCGGGCGAATAAGTTGCAAAATCGCCATATAAAGTAATACCGGCGTTAGCTATCACAATATCCAGGTGGCCATAGCCATTCACCGCTTTGTCTACCATTTGGTTAATAAAGTTGATATCGCTTGAATCGCCCGGAAAAGCTATGCAGTTTTGCCCGCCGGCCGAGTTTATCTTGTCGGCAGCGGTATTTGCCAGTCCGGCATCAATATCATTGAGCAATACAGTAGCCCCGTTAGCCGCTAACTGACGACAGATTTCAAAGCCAATGCCCTGGCCTGCGCCGGTCACAACGGCAATTTTATCTTTAAATTTCATACAGTTGGTTTATAAAAAAGGACCTAAGTACAGTCCCAAACCACCAAAGTAAGAAAATAAACCCTCAATTGTCAACTTCTGCAGCTGTTGTTATCATCATTCGGGATAACAAAAAAGCGGTCAAATATTTACCTCATCTATTTGGATTATTTTGTAGGTTAGTACTGCGATGAGCCGGAAGACACATTGCCACCAATATTTAACCTGATTTATTTAACAACCTCACCATGCAGACAAAGTACTTCATTGCAGCAGTTTTGTGGCTTTCATCAATCATTATAGTAAAGGGGCAGGATGCACCGGTGCAACAACCCGGCGGCTCTCTGAAATTAATACATATACCCAATGCCAGGCCCCGTAATATCGTCTTTATTTTGGCCGATGATCACCGCTACGATGCCCTCGGTTTTTTACACACACAGGATTTCATCGAAACGCCCAACCTTGACCGCATTGCCCGCGAAGGCGCTTACCTGCCAAATGCTTTTGTCAACAATTCGCTTTGCTCGCCTTCACGGGCATCTATCCTGACCGGCCTGTATTCGCATAAACATAAGGTGATTGATAACTATCACCCTGTTCCCGCTAACCTGATCTTTTTTCCGCAATATCTGCAACAGATAGGTTACCAAACCGCCATGGTGGGCAAATGGCACGCCGGTAATGACGGCGATGACCCTAAACGCGGCTTCGATTATTGGCTGTCATTCAAAGGGCAAGGCTCTTACCTGCCCGAAAAAAATGGACTTAACTTTAATGGCAAGCACATTCCGCAAAAAGGATACATTACAGACGAGCTTACTGATTACGCTATCGACTTTTTGAGTCATCGTGATAAGAAAAAGCCTTTCATGTTATATCTGGCACACAAAGGTGTCCATGCCAATTTTATCCCGGCCGACCGTGATAAGGGGCGAGCAGACAAGTATCCTTTTAAGCCGCCATTTACCATGGACCCCAAAAATGTGCAGGGCGCACCGATGTGGGTGCAGAACCAGCGCAACTCATGGCATGGGGTCGATTTTCCGTATCACAGCGACCTGGATATCGGCAATTATTACAAGCGTTATGCCGAGACATTGCATAGCGTGGATGAATCGGTAGGGAAGGTTATGGATTATTTGAAAAAGGAAGGCTTGCTGCAGTCGACCCTGATTATTTATATGGGCGATAATGGCTTTCAGTTTGGCGAGCATGGCTTAATTGATAAGCGAAACGCTTACGAGGCCTCCATGCGCGTCCCTATGCTGGCTTACTGCCCCGACCTGATAAAACCGGGCACCGTAGTTAAACAAGTTGTCGCAAACATAGACATAGCCCCAACCTTACTGGAAGCTGCCGGACTAAAGGCCCCGGCCTATATGGACGGCATGAGTTATCTGTCGCTGCTGGAAGGCAAGACCCCTGCCAACTGGCGCAAGGGTTTGTTGTATGAGTATTATTGGGAACGTGCCTTCCCCCAAACACCAACCATGCATGCCCTGCGTACCGATCAGTACAAATATATCCACTACTACGGCATCTGGGATACTGACGAGTTATACGATCTGCAAGCCGATCCGCTCGAAGCCAAAAACCTGATCCGCGACCCGAAATATGCAAAAGTAGTTAAGTCGATGAATAAGCAGATGTTTGATGCATTGAAGGATACCAAAGGCATGTACCTGCCATTGAACACAGATCCGGGCGGCCAATCTAACCTTCGCAATAAGTATGGTGCGCCAGAGGCTAAGTTCCCGGATTATTTGATTAGGGACACAAAGGCGGGGAAAAAGAAAAATTAGATAAATTTCATCAAAAAAACTATGCCATTTCGACCAACGGGAGAAATCTATACACAAGTTATACTTGAACGGTGTATAGATTTCTCCCGTTGCTCAAAATGGCACGATGGCAAAAAGTGCGTGCTGTCTACTGCTTATAAACTATCTTAAAAATAGCTCCCTTCAAATCGTCAGTTACGTACAGCACACCGTCAGGGCCTTGAGCCAGGCCCATTGGGCGATACTTCATCGGGCCGGTTGGATGCACCAGGTCGCTGCCGGTAAAGTTGTCGGCAAATACCTCCCAGTTTGATGATAGCTTGCCGTTAACCAGCGGAATAAACGCTACTAAATAGCCTTTAACCGGATTTACCGAACGGCCATGCAATACTACGAATGCACCATTCTTATATCGTTTTGGGAACATGTTGCCGGTGTAAAACAGCAAGTCGTTAGGCGCCATATGGCCTGGGAACGCTACTGCCGGGTCGGCATATTTATTATCAGCGGTTTTCATACCGTCTCCGCCGTACTCCGGCGACTGCATTTTTTTATGTTGCTGCTGATCGTAATAGACGTAAGGCCAGCCTGCATCGGTACCCTGGTGTAATTCATAAATAGTTTCTGCCGGCAGTTCTGCCCTTTTTTCGGAAGTAAAAAATGCGGGAGACATTTTGTCAAAGCTGCGGCCATGTTGGGTAGCAAATACGGTTTTAGTAGCCGGGTTATAGTCTATACCCACGGCGTTTTTAATACCGGTTGCATAGCGTACACCATCACCGAAAGTTTGATTCAGTTTATCGGCTTTAAACTTCCAGACACCGGCAGCCGAATCCAATATCGGGCAGTCCTGAATGCCTTCTCCCGAGTTTTTCTGGCGGCAGGCGTCAGACCATGAACCGATACTTACAAACAGATTTCCCTGATCGTCCAACGCGATGGATTTTGAATTATCACGCTGATGGTCGGCTAAACCATGAACAATAACTTCAGGTTGGTCGGGCGATACTATTTCGTCACTGCTATTCAATTTATAGCGGAATACGCCATTATTTGAAGTTGAATACAGGTAATGATCTTTGATCTTAATGCCTGTGCCCGGATAATCGGCAAAAGCCAGCTTTTTATCCAGAATGCCGTCATGATTAACATCGCTCAAAAAGTAGATTCCCTCACCGCCGCTGCGACGGGTTGAGTTTAATTTTACATAGACATCGCCTTTGCTGGTTACTACCAAATGGCGCAACGGACCAAGCGAGTCGGCCACTATAGTTGCAGAAAAGCCCGCAGGCAATTTCAATTCGGCAGGTTTAGCGCCTGTAAGTTTATTGGCAACAAAACCACTCAGGCCAATCACTGCGGCCAAAATCCCGGCCGACCAAAAAAGTTTCTTATTCATTAAGCTTATATTGTATAAAAAATTGAGTGCAGCCAAGATACATATTAGACGTATTGCGTGGGTTATATATCTTAATCGTTACCTGGAGTTTTATAGTACACCACTGATCGAAGTTTAGCGTAACTTCGACCTACAATGTTTTAGGCTCGGCTTGACACCCCGCGTCGTCATTGCTGTAAAGGTCGTATAAAAGTGATCCATTCCCACGGCATGGTCAACCCTATTTCTTCAAATGCAAAATAGTATATGAATTTGCCGGGAAGGTATAATCCAATGTGTTTCCGCTGCGCGGGATGGTGCTTTCTTTGGTGGCGATAGCAGTTGGTCGTTCGGGTGTGTTTTCAGCTTTCAGATCACCCGCCAAGCTATACACTTTTACCGGACTATTACCTGCAAAACCACTAAGGTTAACCGTAGTTGCTACTGCATTACCCCTGGTATTTACCACATGCAGCACCAACTCGTCGCCTTTTTCATTGCGGGTAGCGGTAACGTCCAGATCGCCCTTTACATTACTCTCTACGCGCAGCGGCTCATGGTTTTTGGCAGCCATTTGGGTAGCGTAAAATGGCGGCATCCCCCAAACCTGCGATGGTGTGAAAAACACCTGCCCCTGATCCCAGCCGTTATCATTTTGCCCCAATGCCTGAAGGCCGTTAGCTGCACAAGAGGTCAGCACAAAATCGCCGTGGCGGCGAACAGCATTTAGCGTAGTGGCATGACCCAGGGCACGCTGCATATTATGCAAGCCGCCGTTCTCTTCAAAAATGGTGATCCTGAGTTTGGTGTTGGGGTCCCATTTCAGGAACAGGTCCTTCATGTTTTGCAGGTCGCGGTCCACTTTGGTGCCGGCGTTGGCATTATCGGCATCGGTATGCAGGTCCCAGTAATCAGCGCGACCATTTATCGCCCTGAAAACCATTTCCATATTGTCTAAAGATTTCGGGCGCCACCAGGCAGCACAGATCACCTTGATCTCCGGATTGCTTTTGTGGATGACATCATACAGCAAATTGAAACGCTGGGTATAGTGCCAGTAATCATTTTTTAAATCGCCCCAAATAACCTCCTCGTTACCCAGCTCGATGTATTTTAATTTATAAGGTGCGGAGTGCCCCGCCTCTGCACGTTTTTTCCCCCAGGCCGTAGCAGTACTGCCAGTTAAGTATTGCAGCATATCGGCAACGTCCTGCGGGGTTTCTTCAACATTAATGGCAAAGGCCGCATCAAAACCAGCAGCCTCGCAATAAGCCACAAACTCTTCGATGCCAAAACCATTGCTGGTGTAGGGGTACCAGTGGCCCTCATAGACCGGGCGCTTATCGCGTGGGCCGACCATGTTTTTCCATTTATAATCGGGCGCGTTGACCATAGTACCGCCGTAGCGCACAAAGTTTAGTCCTTCCTGCTGCATTTTATGAGCAATATCCGCGCGCAGCGGCAAACCTTTAAACTGCTCGGCACCGGTACCCATCAGCGTAGCCTGGTCGATAGTCAACTTTCCTTTTTGGGCGATGTAAATCACAAAGCGCGCTTTCGGATCGGTTGCGTTAGCGGTTAGTTTGAACGCATATTTTTTCCAGGTTGATGTAATCCGGGTAAATTGATGCGTTGCATAGGTTTTGGTACCGGCGGCATTTTGCAGGGCGACAATTACGGGACCTGACAAGCCATCGGCCCTGAAAAATACGGAGCCTTGAAAAGTCTGACCCTGTTTTATGCCGATACCCCAGCGGTTTAGTCCGCTATTGGCAACACCTACTTTGCCGGTGCCACCCAAAAATTCAATCACCTGCGCCTGGTTGCTGTTATAGGCATTGGTATTATCCAGCGCAAACCCGGCTTGTGCCGATGGGCTTACCACCGCATCCCAAACCTGGCTTACCTGTAACGATGGATTGCCAATGAAATCACTTTTAATAGTCTCGCCATTTTGGGCGATAACGATGTCTTTAAATATTGCATCGGCATGGAAAGTACGCAGACCAATCTTACCGCTCAACAGCGGATCATCATCATCAGTATAACTCAAAACCGGGCTGCTTTGGTTATTCAGATAAATGGCAATCTGCTTGCCGTTCATATCTACCTTTAAATGTGTCCAGCCGGTTTTGTCGAAACTTACTTTGCTTTGTTTCAGTAATTTAAAATTATGTACGTGCTTACCCAGCACCAATATCTGGCGACCGGGGTTTAAACTGATCTCATAACCATCAAAATCGTCCATGCCTGCCTGCTCGCGACCTACACGAACGATGAAGCCTGCGTTCTCACCCCGGCCGGGAAACTTAATATCTGCTTCGACACTGCCGTTTTTTATGATGGGGTTTTCGCGGATCAGTTTATCGCCGGGGCCTGCTTTTACCCCGATACCACCGTCGATAGCTGTCCATTGGCCTTTCAGGGTTTTCCAGCCCCGGTAGGTGATGGGCGGTGCAGGCTCCTCAAAGCTTTCGCCGTATAAGCGCTGGTCGTACAAACCGCCGTATATCTCGTGGTTTACATCTTCAATACATGACCCATACATTTTGGCCGGTATTGTATTGAGCACCCTGTCAGCGTCGACAGTAATACGGGCGCTTTGAGCCGATGCGGTCATTGCAATAATTGCAAGGCTTGCAGCACTTAGGGATATACGTAATAATTGCTTCATATACAGCGATTTCATGTTTGACACCAGGAGATTTTAAAGTTGACCAAAAGTCACAGATTGTATCGCATTATGTTTGCACACAATTGATATTATTTAGTTCGATTTTGACCAAGTGCATTCTGCTTATATCAGATTACGCTTAATACCGTTAGCTTTAACGGATCAACCCTGTACAAAAAAAGCGACCAGGTCGCCTTTTAGTTTATTGGTGCAGGCTTATGCGGTTGCCGTCCGGGTCTTTCACGGCCGCGAAGAGGCCCCAGGGCGTTTCCTTAGCTGCTTCGGCCTCGTGACCTTTGGCCTGGAGGTCGGCAACATCGCGATGCACGTTGTCGGTTTTAATAACCAGGCCGTCAATGCAGCCGGGAGGCATCCCCTCAAACCAGGTAACCAGTGTGATGCTGGGCACCAACGCGCCCGGCAGGCCCATTTGTACCCATAATGCGCCGCCCTCAAACGGTGCCTCTACCATCACCTCAAAGCCCAGGTCGAGGTAGAACTGTTTGGCCCGCTGCTGGTCGGTAACGGGTATTGATATAATTTCAATTGATTTCATGATGTGTTGCTTTAGTGCAGGCTAATTTAGTGAAAAATGGCCGGTTAGCGCACTCTTGTTCCGCTTGAGAAAGTGAAACAGAACTACAGCTTTATACAAACCCCATCCGTTACCTATCTGCAGGCCACAAGCGAAACGCTTGCGGTAGCGTGGGGAAATAAGATTTGCATCGCAGGGTCCTCTCCCACCACTGGTCGAAGTTTGCAACTTCGACCCAAAATGCAGCAAGCATTCTGCTTGCGAAAGCGAACGGGTGATCCGCGCGCGTATGTGTATCACCCTGGATCACCATAAAGATATAAACTATTGGTAATTAAGTAATTAGGTATTTTTATTGTGAAAAGCGGATCACTTTGGATCACTTTTTATGACTTTTAAGTCATGTTTTTGGATCACTGAATTTTTGACCCAAAGGTGCATTTCATGCCGGGAGTTTAAAGCCACCGATTAAAAAGAACAGCAGGATAGCTCCATCCAAATTTTACAGGTTGAATTTTTAAAAACGATTGCTATGTTTATGCTACCATATTTGTAACTTGCATATACCAGTTACACCTGTATTTTTAACAATGAACATCAAGAATCCTGGCTTATTGGCTTGCGCCGCAATATTATTTTTTTGTGCGACAGTCCGGGCGCAAACACCAATACCGGCCGATCTGACCATCCATAAAAACCTGAGCGACAACCAACTGCTTGACCTGGTACAGAAACAAACCTTCAGATACTTCTGGGATATGGCGCATCCTGTGAGCGGCATGGCCCGCGAGCGCAGCACCACCAGCAAGAACTTTGGCAATAATGTGGTAACAACCGGCGGCACCGGATTCGGCATTATGGCGACGGTTGTTGCGGCCAATCGCAAATTTGTATCCCGTAAGGAAGCGGCGCAACATACGCTCAGGATTGTCAACTTTTTGTTAAAGGCTGACCGGTTTCATGGTGCTTACCCGCACTGGCTGAATGGAGAAACAGGCAAGGTGATCCCATTCAGTAAAAAAGACGATGGTGCCGATATTGTGGAAACTTCTTACCTGTTCCAGGGATTATTAGTCGCTCAGCAATATTTTGCAAAGAATAACCCTGTCGAAAAAGAACTGCGCACCAAGATCAAACAACTTTGGGATGGTGTGGAGTGGAGCTGGTTTACCCAAGGTAAAAACGTATTGTACTGGCATTGGAGCCCCGATTATAACTGGGATATGAACATGCCTATACATGGATGGAACGAATGTTTGATTACGTATGTAATGGCGGCATCGTCGCCAACACACCGTATCGGAAAAGCAGTTTATACTGAGGGCTGGAGCAACAGCAAAACATTCGTCAACGGTAAAACTTATTATGGTAAATATACCCTGCCTTTAGGCCCTGACTATGGCGGCCCGCTGTTTTGGACGCAATATTCATTTATGGGCTTAAACCCACACAGACTGAAAGACCAGTTTGCCGACTACTGGCAGCAAACTACCAATCATACTTTGATAGATCACGAGTATTGCGTTGAAAATCCGTTAAAATACAAAGGCTATGGGGCCAACTGCTGGGGCCTTACCGCCAGCGATAGCTGGAAAGGGTATTCGGGCCATTCGCCAACAAACGATTTAGGTGTGATTACGCCTACCGCAGCTTTATCGGCATTCCCTTATGCGCCGCAATATGCCATGCAGGCCATGCGTCATTTTTATGACGATCTGGGCGGCAAGATCTGGGGCGAATATGGCTTTGTAGATGCCTTTAGCGAGCAGCATGACTGGTACGCCAAATCATATCTGGCAATAGACCAGGGGCCAATTATTGTGATGATTGAAAACTATAGGAGCGGCCTGATCTGGAAATTATTTATGAGCAACCCGGATGTAAAGCGAGGATTGAAGGAACTGGGGTTTGCATTGACAGGTAAAAAACTTTAGCGCAATTCATACTTACGAAGTTTTAAAAACTTCATAAGTATGTGTTCAACCCCGTTCTGTAAAAAACATATAGCACATTAAAGCCACTATAAAAACTTGTTAACTTGCAAACTGATTTCAAATTATAAACTACAGATCAAACTAATTCTGGCGGATTAAAATTCGCAGCAAAAGATCAATTGATATGAAAAAACCCTTACTCCTGTTATGTTTTATAGCTGCCTCTGCAAGCTCATTTGCACAGGTTAAGCCGGCACCCGCCTTGCCGCAAAAAACGGCATTTCAAACCGGCAGCCCGTGGATACCGCAGATCGATGTCCGCTCTGATATGGCCATTGTTTACGGTACTAATGACCGCCCGGGCCTTACCTTTGAGCAGCGCGTACAAACCTGGCGCGACCACGGTTATCAAACTGCTTTCATGACCGGTATTGCCTGGGGTAATTATGCCGATTACTTCCTGGGTAAATGGGATGGGCAAAACCACCTTGATGTGGCCCAGGTTGAGCAAAACGGCAAGCCGATCATGCATGGCCAAAACATCCCGTATGTGGTACCTATCCCGTCGTACATCGAATACATGAAAACGGGCGTGATCAAACGGGTTATCGACGTAGGTATCAGGGAGATATTTTTAGAAGAGCCTGAGTTCTGGATGCGCGGTGGTTACAGTGTGCATTTTAAAGAAGAATGGCAAAAATTCTATAACTTCCCCTGGAAAGCGCAGGACGAAAGCCCGGAGAACACTTACTTAGCTAATAAACTGAAATATCATTTATACTATGAAGCCATTAAACAGGTGTCAGACTACGCCAAGGCCTACGCTAAAAGCAAAGGCATCAATGTAAAAGTTTACATTGCCACGCACTCGCTGGTTAACTACTCGTCATGGCGAATAGTAAGCCCTGAGGCCAGTTTAGCCTCATTGCCGGGTATTGATGGTTATATTGCGCAGGTGTGGACCGGAACCGCGCGCGAGGCTACTTACTTTAACGGCGAGCGTAAAGAACGTGTATTTGAAAATGCGTTTTTAGAGTATGGTTCGATGGTATCGATGACCGCGCCTACCAAACGTAAGTTATTCTTCCTGACCGACCCTATTGAGGATGCGCACCGTGACTGGGCCGATTATAAACGTAACTACCAGGCTACATTTACTGCCAAATTGCTTTACCCTGTGGTGGCCAACTATGAGGTAATGCCGTGGCCCGAGCGTATTTACACCGGCAAATACAAAATGGCCAATAGCGACTCGAGCGTATATATTCCCAAGTATTATTCAACCCAGATGCAGATCATGATTAACTCATTGAACAGCATCCCGGTATCTGCCAATAAAGTAAGCGGCGTGAATGGTGTAGGGGTGCTCATGAGCAACTCACTAATGTTTCAGCGTTTCCCGACGCATGACGGATTTGAAGATCCGCAGTTCTCTTCTTTTTACGGCCAGACATTACCGCTGGTAAAACGCGGCGTGCCGGTGCAAACCGTACACATGGAGAACCTGGGCTATGCTGCTACCTTGAAAAATATCAAAGTATTGGTAATGAGCTACTCGAACATGAAACCGCATTCGGCACAGGTGCATGAGCAGTTAGCAGCCTGGGTAAGAAAAGGCGGCGAGCTGATCTATGTGGGTAAGGATGACGATCCGTATCAATCTGTTATGGAGTGGTGGAACACTAAAGGCAATAAGTATACGGCACCTTCACAGCATTTATTTAAACTGTTAGGCATTGATCCGCAAAGCGGAACAAAAAAATATAAAGTAGGCCTGGGGCATGTTTATGTAATGCGCGAAAACCCCAAAGATTTTGTGATGCAGGCCAACAATGACGGCAACTATCTGCATGCCATAAAAGAAGCTTACGAAACTGATGCCAAAGCAGGCAAGCTGATCTTCAAAAACAACCTTTACCTGGAGCGCGGCCCTTATGATATTATAGCGGTACTGAACGAAAACCCGGATACCAAACCGTATATGGTTAAGGGGCCGGTGATTGATCTGTTTGATCCGCAGTTGCCGGTGCTGGCCGAAAAAACCGTTAACCCGGGCGAGCAATCATATTTGTACGATGTAAAGCGTGTGGTTAATAAAACCAGGCCACAGGTACTGGCCTCAGCGTCGAGAGTAACTGACGAAAAGATTGGGGCACATAAATACAGCTTCGTGGCTAAAAGCCCTGTCAATACGCAAAATGCGATGCGGATACTTTTACCGTCGGCAGCTAAAAACATTGTGGTTACTGATGCGAAGGGACAAACTATCACTGATGTGCAGTCGTCATGGGATGTGTCGTCAAAAACCCTGTTCCTGGGTTATGCTAATAGCCCGGATGGTATTCATGTGAGCATTAGTTGGTAAAAGTGATCAGAGATTAGTGACCTATGATAAGGTTACTAATCTCTCAATTTATTTCCTGATCACATAAAAACACACCTCGCTGCGGATATCAAAACCCAGGCTTTGATACACTTTTATGGCCCGCTCATTGTCTGCCCTTACATGCAGAAAGGGGATATTACCTTCGGCTTTAATGCGATTGATGTGGAAGGCTAACAATTGCTTAGCATACCCTTTCCCGGTATAATCGGGATGTGTACATACCGCACTGATCTCGGCATAGGGCAAGGGGTTCATCCGCTGGCCGGCCATAGCCGCCAGTCTACTGCCGTCAAAAATCCCAACATAATGCCCAAAATCAATAGCACGCGGAGCAAATGGGCCTGGATTGGTAAGCTCGGTTAGTTCCAGCATTTGCGGAATATGCTGGTCAGTTAAATTCACCAGATTGCTGTCATCAACCGGCAAAACATTGCCATTGTAAACCATCTGATAACCCGGAATGGCCGCCAATACCTGCCACGGCGATGGAATATCGGTTAGTTGTACCGGTATAAAAACAAACGGACCGTCGTGAGGTAAAATATCGTAAAGTATGTGAAAATTTTCGGGCGATATAATTTTAAGTCCCACAAATGGTGAAACTTCCTTGCTAAAGTATTTAATTTGCGTATTGCCGTTGCTCAGGTTTTGATTGCCGGTAGCCAGGGCGTTATATGCAGGGTTATCTAATACATGTTCCATCAACAGCAAACCTATTAAAAAAAGAACTTGAATGTAACCGTCCCTCCAAAGCGACTAAGAAATTTTACTATTTAATTACGTTTAAACATGATGAAATATTTATGCCTGTCAATGATTGTACTGTGCTTAGCCGCCTGTTCATCGCCGCAAAAAAAAACTGACAGCGCAGATACTGCAACTCGGGCAGATACTGCAAAACAAGATACGTTAAACGTAAAAAACAGCAGGACCCCGGTTATTTCATCCTATTGCTTCGTACATCGCCAGGGTAAGGACAGCACCCTTGTAGAGTTTACCCTGATAGATAACTACGTACAAGGCCTGATGGATTGGTACCCTTATGAGAAAGACGGCCGTAGCGGTATAATAGAAGGTACACTGAAAAATGATACCCTGCATGCTGTTTGGTCATTTGCCCAAGAGCGTACGAAAGATACGCTGAAAGTAGAGTTTTTATTAAAAAGCCCAACCGACCTGCGCCAGAAACCGTTGATAGCCAATATGAAAAACGGCCGTCAGCAAACCGATCAAAATGCGGGTTATACTGTGCGCTATAAAGTAACCAGCAGATCGCACCGGTAGCAGCTGCTAATAAAACCTTTTGTCATAAATTTCTCGCAGGGCCAATGCCAGCACAATACCAAAGGCTACACCTAAACCGTGCCGGTGCAGGGCAATGCCCGCTGCAAAACCCAGGGTGAAACCAACCAGCGATACCATATTCTTTTTGCGCTTAATATCCACCGGGTAAAAATAATAATAGGTTGCGATAAAGCTATTTTATTTAATGATGGTTACGCTTCCTGTTATTGCGGTGCGCCCGCTTTTGGGATTGATTACATAATAGTAAACACCAA
Source organism: Mucilaginibacter sp. (assembly GCA_036565645.1). GTDB lineage: Bacteria > Bacteroidota > Bacteroidia > Sphingobacteriales > Sphingobacteriaceae > Mucilaginibacter. The sequence goes on along the minus strand of DATCXS010000326.1, from coordinate 19,518 downwards.
AAGGCAAGCTCTTGCCATTGAATTTGCCATCCCAGGATACTGCATAACCTATTGATGTATAAACTTTGGCGCCATTGCGGTTAAATACATCAATTATGGCATTTGGATAAGCACCCAGATATTTGATATCCCAGGTATCATTAACCCCGTCGCCGTTGGGTGTAAACGCACTGGGTATCACCGGTGTCTTTAACACGGATATAACCACCTGTGCTACCCCTGTACAGCCGCCGCCGGTTGTTGCCGTTAGCGTATATGTCGTGTTTTCGGCAGGGCTAAAAGTGGGGTTCAGAATATTCGGGTTGCTCAGCCCTGTAGCCGGCGACCATTGATAAGTAAGGCTATCGCCGGCAACTTTAGGGTTAAGCGTAAGCGCTCCGCCCTCTAATGCTGTAGCACTTGATACCAGGTTGATGGCCGGGCTTTTATAAACTGATATCGTCATTGAATCGACAAAAGCACAGCCACTTTGTGCGGTAAATACGTAATGGATAGTATGGATGCCAAGACCCGCGGCCTGCGGATCAAACAGGCCGGAGGATGAAACGCCGGGTCCGCTAAATTGGCCGGTACCTGTGACGCCGTTTTTATTTTCGATTATTTGCTGTGTGCCCGATTCGATACAAACCGAATTTAAAGGCGTCAAAGTAATTGCCGGACTTGCATTAACTACAATATTCTGATCGCTTGTGCTTCCGCAACTATTGCCCGAAGAAGCAATTATGCGGATATGATATGTTTTGGAGGCTTGCCCGGCGGGGACATTATATAAGTGCTTGAATATATTATCAGCCGGAATTTGTTTTGCGGAGCGATTATATACACTGCTTACAGTAGGGGCGCCGTCATAATCCCAATATATTTCGAGCCTGCTGATGCTGCCAAAGTCGACGGTCGATTGGTTGGTTAATATCACACTGTCCGAAGCACAAATTGGCTGACTAACCGAAAACCCGGCAATGGGATTTGTGCCATTAACGGTAACCGGCGTGCTTGTCGTCAAAGAACAACCCGAAGGCGCAGTTAAAGTTAACGAAACCGTATAAACGCCGACCTGCGAATAATGGTGCTGGGGGTTTTGCGAATTAGATGTATTTGGATTAGTCACGGTAGCTTGTGCATCGCCAAAATTCCATAGATAAGTATAGCCTGCGCTTCCGTTGGTAAAATGAGTGGTGTCGGTAAACTGTACAAAATCGGCCTGGCAAACGTCGGGTAGTTTAAACCGGGGGGTGTCCACCGGCGATACCGTAATCGCTTTATAGGTAACATCGCTCACACATAATGTGGATGATACGACTTCTAAGGTTGGCGCAAAATTGCCCGATTGGGTGTAGGTATGGGTGACCGGCCTGTTATCCGGATAGGTTTCTGATGTCGAACCATCGCCAAAGCTCCATATCCATTGAATGATAGTGTCGTCTACAATAGTAGATTTATCTGTAAATATAACCGGCTGGCCCGGGCAACTTTGCGCCTGCAGCTGAAAATCGGCTATAATTTTGGGACTTAAATTTACTATTTGGGTACTAGTAGATTCGCATCCGCCTAAAGCCGTTACGGTTAAGCTAACATTATACTTACCGTAAGCCGAATAGGTATGGCCGGGGTGTGCCAGGTGCGACGTTTGCCCGTCGCCAAAATCCCAGGACCAGGCGATGATTTGAGCAGCCGGCGTGGAGCTGTCCTTAAAATCAACCTTTTTGGATAAACAGCTGGTGTTGTCAATCATAACGATAAAGGCCGCGGCAGGTTGCTTGCCCACATTAATTGTCAACTCGTTCGACGCAACCTGACAAGTTGTACTCCCGGCGTTAGCCGCTTCTGTGCTTACCATTCTGTATTTATAAGTACCAACCACAGTAGGTTGAAAGTTCATGAGGTAGGTGGTTGTTGTGGCGCCGTTAATATCGGCCCAGCCCGAACCACTATTTACCTGCCATTGATAAACCGGATCAGTATATCCGCCCGCGGTAACATTTACGTGCAACGAATAAGTTTGATTAACGCCTATACAAGCCGGCATCACAAGTTGGGCTACTCCTCCGAAGCCTTCAAAATCTGCCGTAAGCATTGGGCCGCAAGGGCGAAAGGTAATGTCATCCAACGCCAAATCATTGGCCGATGCGCCCCCGTTGCTGTTATTGGTCATCTGTATTACTACATCCGACACCCCTGCCGGCGTAGTAAAGTAAGTGCCGTATTGTTTCCAAACCAGCCCGCCGGCGGTTAAAGGGATGGCGCCGGTATTGTAAGTTGCCAGGACCGTCCCTCCTGTGGTCGAAATAGTAAAGGTTATGTTTGGCGGATTGGTATCATTGGATTTTAACAAGTTAGCAACCCATGCAGCAAACTCAAAAGTAGTACCGGGGCAAAGGCCGGTAACCGTAGTACGATAGAAATAATCGGTTTTTGATGTCGCGGCGTTGACCACCATCATGTAGCCGCCGCTATTGCCGGTATGGTCCCTTGCATTCCACCAGATGTTGCCGGAGGTGACGCTTTCAATGGTATAAGAGCCATCGACAGGAAAATTGTCATCAACATGGTTATAGTTGGTAGTGCCATTGGGAAGTGCCGGGCCATGAGGGGCTGTTCCGGCGCCAAAATCAATTTTTACTACCGGATCGCCCAAACTGCCCGTACATAGCTGTGCATAGCTATTATTGCCGATGCTTGAAAGCAAACCGATAAGCACAATAATTACTATGAGATTAGGCTTGGTACAAGCTGTAACACTTTTAAGGTACATAGGCTCAAAATAGTCAAACACGTGCTGGTAACAGCCTTATTTACGGTTCGGTACACACAAAGGAACGCGAATATTTAACTAATTATATCCTAAACTGAAATTAATTTGAACAACAGCTTTACATTACCCGGCCCAAACCAAATTGATCGCCTGCTTTAACAGGTTTGCCATTTTTAAAGTCAATCTCCAGTACCTTTTCGCTTTCGACATTATTGTAATGTTCGTCTTTAAGCGTGGTTAATACTTTACGGGTTTTTACGTCAATCACCTCTCCGCTTGACGGATAAGCATATTGGCCATCTAAGGTAAAGGTTACCCAACCCGGCATGTCTTGTAAGGCAATAGTGGTTAATTGCTGATATGGCGCTGCACCGTTAAAAATATGCAACCGCATATTGGAGCCATCGCAAAGCCAGATCTCTTTTTCATCAGGCGTAAGGCCTATGCCATGACTTGGGCAGGCATGGCGGCGGACAGGCCCTTTGTCCCAGCCCTGTACCACTACTTGTTTTATTTTGCGGCCGGTGGTCAGGTCGCCCACCTCAAAGCCCAGCAGATCATTACAGTTCACAAAAATGCGCGTTTCTTTGCCGTTAATTGTAAATGGGCGCACAAAGTTGGTAAATGGGCCAACCTGTCCGGTGATGGTATTAGTTTTAGTATCAGCAATTTTTACTACCGTATTTGCAATGTCGGCAAGGTAAGCGTGTTTGCCTGAGAGCGCGTATATAGTATTGTGCGATTTGTTAAACCCGTCAAGCCTTTTGATAATATTTCCGGTTTCGCAATCAATCACATTCCAATAATGGCTCTCTAATGACGGCAAGTACATGGTTTTGCCATCAGGCGCTATAGATAATCTGTCGCATCCATCTGGGATCGGTTTTTCCCAGATTAGTTTACCGGTTATCAGGTCAATGCGCTGCAGGCCCTCTAATGTAGTTACATATACGCTATGCAGCGGAATACTAACAGCAATGCCCTTAACATTTGAAGGTTGACCATTTTGGGGATGCAACCCATTTAGCGGAATGCGCTTGATAAATTTATGGCCGTGGTCAATATCAAACACCAACAAGCCATGCCCGCCGTAGCCCAGATAGTCGCGCACGCCAGGGACGGCAGCAAACAAGTATCGCCCGTTCAACACGGCGGGCGGCGGCATTTTCACCGTCGGGTTCGCTGATTTCCACGATAGCGTAAAAATGATAATTATGGCCCCTAATAGGGTGGCGGCTATGCTGATCCTGGCTTTCATAATGGCTGATTTAAGTTTAATTGGTTGCGTTAAAATACATAAGCTAACTTAAAATAGCAAGAGGGTGATTTACAAGCGCTATTTACATAGTTAATTGACGTTCAGGCGGGTTAATTTAAACAGGCGAACCTTTATCTATAAAATCTATTGACATTTTTACAGATATAAATAATAACTATAGCGCATCTAAAAATGCAATATTTTAAAGGCCCGATTTGCCGTATATTTGTAACAAGATTTAAAACACATTAACATATGCTTACTATAGGACATAAATTTCCGGCGTTTTCAAAAACTGCTGTAGTTAGCCTTGAAAAAGGGAAAGAATTTGAAACATTAACTTCTGATTATTTGGTTAATGACGATGACATTTGGACTGTAATGTTTTGGTGGCCAAAAGATTTTACTTTTGTTTGCCCTACCGAGATTGCTGAATTCAACAAAAACTTTGGCGAGTTTCGCGATCGTGAAACCCGTTTAATCGGCGCGTCAACTGACTCTGAGTTTGTTCATGCTGCATGGAGAACCCACCACGATGACCTGCGCGATCTGAAATTCCCGATGCTGGCTGATACTTCAAAATCATTAGCCGAGGAACTGGGTATATTAGAGCCAAATGAAAAAATTGCTTACCGCGCTACTTTCATCATCGACCCGCAAGGTATTATACGTTGGGTGTCAGTTAACGATTTAAGCGTTGGCCGTAACGTTAAAGAAGTATTGCGTGTACTGGACGGATTACAAACCGACGAGCTTTGCCCTTGCAACTGGGAAAAAGGCCAGGAAACATTAACTGTTTAATACTTTTTCATCGCAGGGTCCTCTGTCGAGAGACCCTGCGGCAACACGATTAATAAGAAATCCCCGGTAAAACGGGGATTTCTTATTAATAAATTACCAAACACTATGAGCGAAAGCACCGAAACTATAAATGAACTTTTGCAAAGCATTGGTGTTGATGCGGCTTATCGTACCGCCAGCCTGTCTTTGCTTGAAAATGGCGAGTCGCGTTATTTGCGCGATTTGAAACTGAATTTTACCAGCACCTTAACTTCTGAGCATTTAAGTGCTAAAGAGTGTGGCCTATTGGGTTTAAGCGTTGCTGTTAATAACAATAACTTGCCATTAACCAACTTCTACACCAAATACGCAACTGAACAAGGTGCCACTCGGGAAGAAATTGCCGAGGCTGCTGCCTGTGCCTCATTGCTGGCATCAAACAATATATTTTATCGTTTCAGGCATTTTACGCAGAAAGAAAAATACAGCCAGATACCGGCTCGCATACGCATGCAGATCATGATGAAGCCTGTAACCGGCAAGGAGTTTTTTGAACTGATGAGCTTAACCATCTCGGCAGTAAACGGCTGCGAAATGTGTGTAAATGCTCATGAGGATTCATTGATTAAATTGGGGACAACTGAAGAGCGCATTTTTGACGCTGTGCGCATAGCTTCGCTGGTAACAGCGTCGGGGAAAATTATATTCTAATTTTGTTTTTGTTTAAATTTATAACTAATTTGTAATAAATGGGGTTGGTATGCGTCTATAGATACATGATAACCCGATTTACGTTTAACTAAAGCATATTTAAAGCGTCCTCCCCTATGGCCGACAAAAAAATATCAGTATTATATGTTGACGATGAAGAAAACAATTTGTTTTCTTTTAAGGCCGTATTCCGCATAAAATACCAGGTGTACACTGCAATAAGCGGCGACGAGGCGCTTAAAATACTCGCAGAAAAACCTGTTCAAGTTATTATTACCGACCAGCGCATGCCTGCCATGACCGGCGTCGAGTTTTTAGAAAAAGTTATTCCGCTTTATCCCGACCCTATACGGTTACTGTTAACCGGCTACGCTGATATGAATGCGGTGGTTGATGCTATAAACAAAGGCAAGATATTTCATTATTTGACCAAGCCCTGGAATGAGGAAGAGTTGGACATGACCATAAATCGTGCTTACGAAGCCTATCTGCAAAGAATCAAACTGAAACAAGAAAACGAAAAGCTTGGTATGTCAAATGAGCAGCTGGAATTTTTGCTGAGACAAAAATTGCTTTCCTAATAACCCTGCGGTAAACCAATATCAAACTCGGCAGCCACTCTGTTTAATAATGAATGAAGGCCCTTGGCTGTAATGGGCTTGGTTATACGTGCCCTAACTGAGCGGTATGAGCTTATGCGGTTAATATCAGATAGCTCAATCGACGACGTAAGTGCAACGATATAGTATTTGTCCTGAACGGCTTTATCAAGCTTTTCAAAATGCTCGACAAATTCAAAGCCGTTCATTAAAGGCATATGTATATCCAAAAATATAAGGACGATTTTGATGGCCGTATCGCGCTTGTTTTCAATAATATGCTGCAAAGCCGAAGATGCATCTAAGAAGCTCTCTACTGTGTAAGCATTGCTTACGTTACCAATCATTTTACGTGCTATAAAATGATCAAGCTCAGTATCATCAATAATAATGAATGATAATTCCATGTAAACTTATTTGCTTGGAATAGTTACTTTAAACGTTGTCCCTTTATTTAACACAGAATTAACTTCAATTTGACCGTTAAGCTTTAACAGCGCACTCTTAACGTTATATAAGCCAAAACCAGAGCCTGCTTCCTGCGAGCTGGCGCGGTAAAACAAATTGAATATTTCGCCCAGATGATTACCCAGAATACCAATACCAGTATCGCTTACCGTTATAATTGCAACACCTTTAGCTACCTCAATGTTCAGGTCGACCTTTTTGGCGTCGGTATTTTTATTTTGGTATTTGAATGCGTTTGACAGCAGGTTATTCAAAATAAGCTTTAACGGTACGTCATCGCTTCTGAAAGGTTCGCGCTGGTTAATGTTTATTTTGAAGTTGATGTTGGCATTATTGGCAGTTATGCGGTAGATATCTTTAAACTCGTCCAGCATTTTCTGAAAATCAATCTCGCCAATGTGCAGCTCGCCGCGTTGCAGGCTGTAATAGTCGTGCATACTCAAAATATAGGTATCCAGCTTTTTTAATGATTTCTCCATCAAAAAAAGCATTTCCTTCATTTCGGCAATATCATGCATATCGCGCGCAACCCCTATTGCCCCCAATATGCCTGATAACGGGCCCCGAATGTCATGGCTCACGCTATAAGCAAACTTGTCCAACTCATTATATGCACGCTGCAGTTCATCGTTTTTAATGGACAGCATGGAGTTGGTCTGGTAAAACTTATTGGCCTCTTCGATAGCCGAAACAATCTCGGCTTCCATCCACGGTTTTTTTACAAAGCGGAAGATGTTACCGCGATTTATCGAATCAATTACCGCGTCAATATCTGTATAACCAGTCAACAAAATACGCATGGGCAGCGGGTGGGTACTGCGTATCTCTTCAAAAAACTCAACCCCGGTTTTTCCCGGCATCCGCTGGTCGCAAAAAATAACTCTTATGTCCGGATGCTTTTCAAGGTGCTCAAGTGCGCCGGACACAGTTACTGCAGTATAAACCTGATAATCCAGCCTCAAGGTTGCTTTAAAACCTGTAAGATTATCCATTTCATCGTCTAAATACAGTATTTTAATTTTTTCGGCCATCGGTAATCAGTTTATGTCGGTAATTGTGTAGGGTTATCAATTCTTAATTGGTCCTGTTATACGCAGATCAAGCGGCTTTTGTGTCATAAACCGCCGGGATTTTTAAAATAAATTCGGTGCCTTTACCAACCTCAGAGTTCACCACAATTTGTCCGTTATGTTTCTTAATAGTATTGTAGGCAATACTCATGCCCAAACCGGTACCCTCGCCAACGTCCTTAGTAGTAAAAAACGGTTCAAATATTTTTTTCATGGTTTCCTCGCTCATTCCTATGCCGTTATCCGCAATCGTAACTTCAACGTTCTCATCGTTAATAGCAGTACTTACTTTGATCTGGCCGCCCTCTTTGTCACCAAATTTTTTGTCAATGGCATAGGCTGCGTTTGATATGACATTTAAGAATACCTGGTTAAGCTTACCGGCATAGCATTCAACCAACGGCAGCTCCCCATAATCCCTGACAATCTTTGTTTTACTACCTACAAGGTTATTAGCTATAATCAATGTAGACTCCAGACCCTCATTGATATCGGCGCGTTTCAGGTCATCCTCGTCCAGCCTTGAGAATATTTTTAGGCCCTTTACAATTTCGGCAGTACGCGATGCCCCTTCATAAATACCTTTGATCAGATGGCGTATTTCCATCACCAGGTAATCAAAATCGACCTCTTCTTTATACGCTTCAATCTGTTTTCTCTTCTCTTCAACCGGCGCGTCAGACTGACTTACATTTTCGATAGTATTCATCACATCCAAAATCATGTCCACGTCGCGTTTCAGCGGATTGATATTTGAGGTTACAAAGTTTATCGGGTTGTTAATTTCGTGCGCGATACCTGCAGTTAACTGACCTAATGAAGCCATTTTTTCTGAATCGACCAGTTGCGATTGTGCTTGTTTCAAATCCTCAAGCGATTGATTTAACTCCTGTGTGCGTTCGCCAACTTTTAATTCCAAAACCACGTTTTGTTCACGTATGATGCGCTCATTTTCTTTGGCGGTATTCAAAGCTTCTGCCTGCGATGCTTCTTTCTCTTTTTTCAGGATATTAATTCTATCAGCCAAACCGAAGGATAGTAAAGCCATCTCAATAACGGTTGCTCCCTGCATAGAGTAACTGGTAAATGTATTATAGGGTAATACACCATTGTCTTTTAAAGCAAATATTACGGCTCCGATAAGTAAGCTCAACCACGATACAAACACAAACTTTGCCGGCCGGTAGCCAGTTAACATCACAATTACCGATACAATGATCAAACTGAAGGCAAACAGTGTGGTAAATATTTGCATCAATTTAAAACCGGTTTGTATCTGGCCCGAAAGGGTTACCAAAAACGCAACGCCCATCAGCACAATAATGGCGGTAAGTACCTTGTCAAATCTGCGCGCTCGCTCAGGGGTTGACAGGAATGTCTTGGTGAACAATAACGCCGCTATAGGCCCTATACAGGCAAACAAAACAACACTTTTTAACTCAAAGCCGGTTGCATTGCCCCATAGGTATTGAAAGGTAAAGCCTTTTATACCAATCTGCGTTAACCCTACCGATGCTACATAGATTACATAATAGAGATAGCTCTTGTCGCGAACTGAAAAGTAAATGAACAAGTTGTACAAGAACATGATCACTATGGCACCAATAAATAATCCTGAAAGTAGGTCCTCACGGCTCAATACCTGCCATAAGGTAGCCGGCTCATTTATTGAAATTGGTAATATGAGCTGCTCGGCACTTTTTACGCGCAGGTAATAGGTTTTGCTGGCATTTTGCGGGATATTAAGGTCAAATATATAGTCGGGATGGTCAAATTTACGGGTGTTGAACGGCTTTATCTCGCCCATTAAAACACCGTGGTATACGCCCTGGCTATCGGGCGAAAAAAGTTCAACTTCATCTAAAATAGGATAGGCCACATCAAGCAGCAAGCCCGTATTTGCCGACTTGTTATTAATGGTAAAACGCAGCCAGGTGCTATTGGCCGAGAAACCCAGATTAGGCACATCTTTATCGTATTTTTTAAAACCGGCTGTCTTTAGTACGTCTTCCAGCCCTAATTCTTTGTCGGATTGCAAAACGTAAACGTTTTTACCAATCAATGTACGATTGGTGTTTCCGTCAATTATAACGTCGGCATTGGCTTTAAGGCCAAATAGCACTAAAGCAATAAACGTCAGCGTTTTTAAAAAATACTTGCCCATTATTTTATTTAATACTAATTGCTACTACCAGGTTAATTGAACATGCAAAATAACCTTCGGCATCGGCCTGTTTTAAGGAGCCGTAAAACTCATCAAATTCTTGTTTTGTGATAAAACCCTGATCTGCGGTTTCCTGTATCATCTTCTCAATCCACAGATATTGGTTCGCTTCATCTAATGTACTAAGAATGAACGGATGTATTTGAAAATTAATATCTTTAAAATTACTTTGCTTTAAGTAGTGCGTTAGTTTTCTGGCGGCAAAACCATTGTTTATTTTGGTGTCGGTTAAATATGCATTTAGCTTTTTATGTGTCTCTGTAAAGGGCGTATAAAATGACAGGCTGTGCCAGTCGGTTTCAACAATTACAAAAGGGCTTCCTGGTTTAAGGATGCGCGCAATTTCATTGATAACTTTTTGTGGTTCTTTTAAGTGTTGTATAACACGCTCTGTACGTAAACCGTCTATGCTTTGATCGGCAAAATGTAAAGGGTAAGCTTCTGATAAGATGAACTCGACATTGCTTAGTTCTTTAGCATCGGCCTTTCCTTGTTCAAGCATTACCGGGTCATGGTCAATGCCAATAACTTTGGTGCCACTCTCTACAGTCTTCGCCAATTCTATGACATCTTTACCTGCGCCGCAACCCAGGTCTATAATTGTGCCGCCAATTATTTTCTGGAAATAAGTGTATGACTCCTCTTTAAGGTTGCCTAATAATCTTCGTGAATTTTGTAAGTAGTTAATGTCGTAATGTTTCTCTGACATAGCGGTTGATATTTATTATAAAAAGTTAATGTCGCGTTCGTTAAAATCGGTTTGCAGGAAGTCGTGATTGGCCGCTTCAATAAACTCTTGCAGTCGCCATCTGTCCAAATGAGGGATAGTTAATTCGCAATGAATGGTAATTTTCTTTTGTTTTAATTCGGTTATTGTCCAGCTATCGGGATGGTTTCGCATTTTTATAATTTCATCGCGGTCCTGCGCTTTGGCTTTACTCATTTCGCTTAGATCATTCAAAACCATAGCTGTGGCAATAAGGTCAAGCTTAGGATAGTAGAATGTGCCTTTGTTACCAATGCTGCTTACCAGCTCCATACCGCAGTTAACTACCGGCTGCACAGTATAGGGGGCACACAGCGCAAACAGGGTTTTCAAACCAACTTGCGATGCTAAAGCAATGCCGGTCCGAATGAGCAGCGGTGTGCCTATCCCGTAGCCTGAAAGCTCGGCCGAATTCCATAAACCGCAAACCTCGCCAGTGCCGTGTTGGCTGTATTCCCAAACCAGTTTGTGGATAGATGAGTCTAATAAACTCACAGCTTGCTCAATAGGCAGCGGTTCAGATCCGCCAGATACATGCACGCGCGCACCACCAAATACGCGCTTAGCATCCATCGACTCAACTACGATTACAAAAACAGCCGGATTAGTGGTCCATCCATTTTTAGAAGAAGTTACTTTTTTAACCCCAATGCTCGACAAAACATTGGTATGTCCTTCAACAAACAGCGCACAGGTTTCGGGCTCATCAATGGCCCTGAAGGCTCTGAGGCGTACTTCGGGTACGGCTTTACTCAAATTCTCATCCATCTGTTGTTTTTGTTGTATAGCTTATCAACAATTGTAAATTAAAAGGGAAGCTTTAAATGGCAAAATAATTACCCATATTTCATTGCAATCAACTAAAAATCAAAACTGTTAGCAGCCTGGCATAACAATCGATTGCCTATAGGTTCAATTCCGAAAATTAGCAAAATAATTTCTAAAACTAATAGGGCCTGAAAACTTTAATTAATTACTTTGTGCGTTTATTTAAGATTAAAAATTAAACGTTTTATGAAGGAGCTATTAATTAAGTATTAATTAGCATTCTTTAAATGTTTGGTCTTTATAAAAATAATTAAATTTACGTTATTATATCGCAACTTATAAATTGGCGTTTTTGCCTTTTATTATATTATTGTGCGATGCTAAGACGCCTTGTATGAAGAAAAGTTACTTAAAAACTCAGTATAAAGTTTTAATCTTGTTAGTTGTAGGGTTGTTTGCGGTATCATGTAAAAAAGATCCGCAGGTAAACCCCGGTATAACCAATACAAACCCGGCAAACTATGCTACTTTGGGGATGTACGAGCAGACCAGCACCGGCGCCCGGCGTATATTTATAGCCTGTTCAAAGCTGGGAGATATCGTTACTGCAAACTACGGCCTGGTGTTTGATACCGGATCTACCGGCATGACTATCGATGCTACTGACATTCTCCCTGCTTCTATGATCACCACCGACGGTTTCCAATTGTCGGGCGACTCGATGGTGGTAAGCGGCATTACTATAACTTCGCAAAAAGCAATAATAAGCTATGGGGGCGTTGACGGGGCGATATCAGAATATGGAAATCTGGCCTACGCCAAAGTTACCATAGGCGACGGGCACGGTAATATCACTACACCGCGCATACCCTTTTTTTTATATTACAAAGTGGTTAATTTAACTACCGGCAAACAACTGGCGGCACATTCGGCCGACGTGTTTGGCGTAGGCCCCGGGGTGAGTGCAAACAGCCGCAGCATTGGCAGCCCGCTAAGTTATTTTAAGCTGAATAGCAACATCACCAACGGTTTCCGTTTAGCCCGGCTTAACAGCACAAACTTTCTAAGCGCAGCAACCTATACTGCTAATCTGCTTTATATCGGCCTTACATCTGCCGATCTGAATTCGTCAGGCTTTATTATGCATCCGCTTGGCTACAATGCTATTAGCGGGTATTCGCCAAATATTCCATCAACCATAACTTATAATGGCAAGACCATATCCGGCACCATATTGTTTGATACCGGTACACCGCTTACCCATATTATTGAGGACCCTTCGGCAACCGATAATTCCGTAGCTTTGCCTGTCAATAGCACGGTTTCAATAACCACAGGGCAAGGCTTTAGTTACCAGTATATAACAACGTCCAATTCTAATTTAACCCAGGTTGAAAACCCTGCGTATACAAAAGATAATCGCACCGTATTTAGTATAGATTTCTTTATAACCAACGAGTATTTGCTGGATTATGCCAATCATCGCATAGGCTTAAAAAACAATTAGACTTTGACGGATGTATACGGTGCTGCTTGCTCATATTCGAAAATATGTCACGCTTACTGAAGATGAAGCCGAATTGATCTGCTCAAAGCTAACGCCGATCCAAATCAAGAAAAAAGAGTTTTTACTGACAGCCGGAAGAATTTGCCGCGCCAATTATTTTGTGAGCAAGGGCCTGCTGCGCCTGTATTTCGTCAACAAAAAAGAACAAGAGCAGATCACTCAGTTTGGACTTGAAGGGTGGTGGATAACAGATTATGACAGCCTGGACAGCCAAAAGCCATCGCGTTTTTATATTCAGGCCGTTGAGGACGCCGAGGTTATTGCCTGGAACAAGGAGGTTCAGGAAGAATTAATACTGGCCATTCCACAACTGGAACGATATTTTAGAGTGATATTACAGCGGGCTTATGCGGCTACTCAGCGCCGTATTGAATATATCTATTCTTTTACTGACGAGGAACGTTACCGTCATTTCAGTGATCTTTACCCTGATTTTCTTCAACGTGTACCGCAATATATGCTGGCTTCTTATTTGGGGTTTACCCCTCAGTTTTTAAGTAAAATAAGAGCTAAGAAAGCTTGATTTCTTAATCCTGATTAACTTTTTGAATAGTGTTTGATGCCGAACTTTGGGATATCAAAACATTAAATAACATGAACAACAGAGTGAATATTTTGCAATTAGAACCCGAAGGTTATAAAGCAATTGCGGGCCTTGAGCAATATGTAGCCAACAGCGGTATAGACAAGCTACACTGGGAGCTGATAAAAATCCGTGCATCGCAGATAAATGGTTGTGCCTATTGCCTGGATAAACATAGCCATGACGCCCGTAAATTTGGTGAAACCGAACAACGTATTTACGTGCTGAGTGCCTGGAGAGAAACTGACTTTTTTACGGCCGAAGAACAGGCTATTCTTGCACTTACCGAAGAGATCACTAATATTTCTCAGGGTGGTGTGTCAGATCAAACCTATCAGCAGGCAGCAAGTCTGTTTGATGAACATTACTTGTCTAAAGTGATCATGGCAGCGACGCTCATTAACGCCTGGAACCGTATTGGCGTAGCAACGCATCTGCAGCCGAAAAGAACAGAGGCGTAAAGGCTTTTTGTCATGAGTGAATTTATTTGCGTACAAATAATCGCATTGAAAATGACAAGAAAAAAATGCAACTGATAATCAGCAAATTATAGACTTGCCGTTGGCAACACGCTTGTCATATTGAGCGATAGCGAAATATCTTATACGTAATACCATCGCTCGTATAAGATCCTTCACTATGTTCAGAATGACAAGCGAATTATAGACTTGCCGTTGGCAGCCATAGCTATACATAAACATTCACGCCGACGTTACTTAGCGTGTGTATAGATCTCTCCTGTTGGTCGGAGATGACACCGATTAGAATATTTTTTCTTTTAGCTAATTTCCAACAAAGTATCCTCAACAGATATTTCGCCATGCGATTGGTCAAGGATACATTCGCCGTCTTTAATCAACAACAACTGCGGCGACTCGTGGTGTACCTGGAATAGTTGTACTATCTGGTTTGATATATCGCGGTGCTGTATCAGGTCAAGAAAATAAAGTGGCATTTCTTGGGGCAGGTTATCCCAGTCTAACTCAAAACGCCTTTTAGCCATCATGCTGATAGAGCAGCGGGTGCTATGTTTAAATATCAGGCTGTAGCCCGGCTTTTGTTTTATTTCGTTAAGCTGTTCTGCCGATGTTAATTGTATCCACGTCATATTACTGCAAAGATAAAAACCGCCTCGCGGTTGTAAGTAATTACAACGTCAAACAATTATTTGTTTTGGGGGATGGAACGATGAATTTTAATGAAAAACCCGATGATATTATCTGTGACCTCTTGAGGGGTAAGAGGCATAAGCAGGGCAAAGCTTGTTAGAGCACGAAGCAAGCATGCTTCCTAATGTTACCGCCAGCAGAGTTATGTATACAATTTTTCTCATGTCCTAATATCTGTAATATATCTCTTATACGCAAATCAGCCCTTTAAGGTTTTAGCTAATTTAACCATTTTTATGGCAGTAATAGCGGCTTCATCACCTTTATTACCATACTTGCCGCCCGCCCGGTCAATAGCTTGCTGCTGGTTATCTGTAGTTAATACTCCAAAAATAACCGGCTTTGAATATTTAATAGAAACATTACTTAAGCCGTTAGCCACCGCGTTGCAGATAAAGTCGAAATGTCTCGTTTCTCCTTGTATAACGCAGCCCAGGCAAATTATTGCATCGAAGTTGCCGTCTTTTAATAAAATGTCAGCACCCGATGTTAATTCAAAACTACCCGGGACAGGATGCGTTTCAATGTTTTCGGCAATGGCGCCATTCGCTATCAGGCTATGGTAAGCACCTTGATACAAGGCATTGGTGATTCCGGCATTCCATTCTGCTACCACAATGCCAAAACGGTATGGCGCCGCAGAAGGAATGTCGCTTCCCGAAAAATCTGACAGGTTTTTTAGATGTGTAGCCATGGGTGATGAAGATTGGTTATTAAAGATTGGTTATTAATACTAATCTTTAATAACCAATCTTCAATCTTTTATACGTAACTACAACTTCGCTTCTACGCGGGCAATGTACTCGTCAATGCTTTGCGCTTCGGTGCTGGTTGGGTAATCAGTTTTTATTGATTTATAAGTCTTGGCAGCAGATTTGTTATCATTTTGCGCCTCGTAAACCAACCCTAATTTTTTAAGGTATACAGGAGATAAAAAGGAATTGCTGGCTTTGTCAACCGCTTTTTTAAAGTACGACGCAGCATTGCTGTAGTCTTTTAATTCTACATAAGCATCACCGGCATCGCCTAAAGCCTCGGCAGCAATCATTGAATCATCGCCGTGATAGTTATTCAGGTTCTCGATAGCTTTGCGGTATTCGCCTTTATTTAAGTAAGCCACACCCAGGTAAAACGATGCCAGATTGGCCGCTTTGGTATTGCTGTATTCGCTGATGATTTTTTCGAAACCAGGATAGCCGGCGTCGCCTTTAATAGCTTTATCCCAATCTTTTTTAGCCCAAAAATCTTGCGCCACATACATCTGGTCGGCAGCTTTTTCTTCTCTCGGAGCTAAATATAATTTTTGATAAATAACGTAAACCAATATCATGGCAACTATGGCCGAAGCTATAAATATTAAGCTTTTTTGATTCTCGCGTGTAAACTTGCTCACCTGCGCAAAGTTGTCATTGCCTAATTGCACAGCTGTATTCTCCCGTTTTTTTGACATTTCTATTCTAAATTAAAGTTTGCAAAACTACATTTTTTAAAAAGTTTTAGCAATATGTTTTTATTTTAATAAAGCGCGCAATTTTTTTAATCAAGCTTATGCCGCAAAAGCATGGTGTTAATTGCTAAATTTGAACCACGCTTATGTATTTAGAACGCCTGTCTGTAATCAACTTTAAAAACTATGAAGAAGCCGAACTTGCCTTTAGCGAAGGGGTAAATGCTTTTTTAGGCAACAATGGCGCTGGCAAAACCAACCTGTTAGACGCCATACATTACCTGTCGCTTTGTAAAAGTTATTTTAACCCTATTGACAGCCAGCAGATAAAACAAGGGACTGATTTTTTTATTATCACGGGGCAGTTTAATAAAAACGGACATGACGAAGCCGTTGCCTGTTCGGTAAAACGTAATCAGAAAAAGCAATTTAAACGCAATAAAAAAGACTACCAACGCCTGGCCGATCATATCGGACTGTTGCCATTAGTAATGGTGTCGCCTTATGATATCAGCATTATTATAGAAGGGAGCGAAGAACGCCGCCGGTTTATCGATAACGTAATATCGCAAACAGACAATCATTACCTGGACGAATTGATAGCTTATAATAAAGTATTGGCCCAGCGTAACGCATTTTTAAAACAAATTGCCGATACCGGCCGGTATGATCCGGCATTATTAGAAGTGATGGACGATCAGCTGATCGCCTCGGGTGCGCGCATTTTCGAAAAGCGCAGGGCTTTCATGGATGTTTTTACACCTATATTTAACCGGCATTACCAGTTCCTGAGCGATAATGCCGAGCAGGTAGAATTAATATACGAGTCGCAACTGCTGAACGAAAGCTTTGAGAGCCTTTTGAAAAGATCGGTAGAAAAAGACCGGGCATTGGAGCGCACAACCGCAGGCATACACCGCGATGAATTGCAGTTTGCGGTACACGGTATGGCCATGAAAAAGTTTGGTTCGCAGGGTCAGCAAAAATCTTTTTTAATCGCTTTAAAATTAGCTCAGTACAGTTTCCTCGATCAGCAAAAAGGATTTAAGCCTTTGTTGTTGCTGGACGATATTTTTGATAAGCTGGACGATAACCGCGTAACCAAACTGATGCAGATGGTATCAAACAATGATTTTGGGCAAGTATTTATTACTGATACCAGCGATACTAAAGTGGGTGATATATTTGATGAAATGAATGTGCCTATCCGTATATTTAAAATAAAAGGAGGCGAAATAGATGCGTAAAGCCAACGACAAATCTATAAAAGATGCTATTGAGCAGATGATGCAAGTTTATAAGATCAAGCGTAAGTTTGACGAAACAGGCATCATAGCGCACTGGCCCGATCTGGTAGGTAAAGCGGTAGCCAGCCGTACTAAAGAAATTTTCATCCACGACAAGAAATTATTTCTGCGCATAGAATCATCCGTAATAAAAAACGAATTAATGGTTATCCGCAATCAAATTATTGAGCGGGTAAATAGTGAAGCAAAAAGTTTTTTGATTGAAGAGGTTATCTTTCTCTAGCCCATCGCATGGTTGGCCTTTTGTAAAGGTCATCGCGAATAATAGAATAAGCCACCAATGTAATACCCGGCGTAAGAAAAGCTAATTGTACCTCGGGCGGATGATGAATAAAAAACAGGGCATGAACCAGCACCACCACGCCCACAACGAGCACATACAGCAGTATTCTAAGGATTGGTTTCATGTTGCTTAAGGTTATGTTATCTGATGACAACATTAATAAGGTAAATCTAACAAACAAATAGCCGACAACAAAAAAAGTTCCTAAAGTTTCATTGAAAATGAAACCGGTTAGAAACTTTTTTGAGTATTGGTTAGCTTTTTTCGTTAGACGCGTTCAAATGCTGAGAAAAAGAAATTTCCTTCTATTTCGGCATTCTCGTCAGAGTCTGATCCGTGTACGGCATTTGCATCAATTGATTTTGCAAACAGGTTGCGGATGGTTCCAGGCTCGGCCTTAGCCGGGTCGGTAGCGCCAATCAGTTTGCGGAAATCCTCGATTGCATTGTCCTTTTCAAGTATTGCCGCTACGATTGGGCCTGATGACATGAATGTAACCAGGTCTTTATAAAAACCACGCTCTTTGTGCACTGCATAAAATTCGCCTGCTTTTTCTGCACTTAAAGAGATTAGTTTTAAAGCAACTATTTTAAAGCCGCTTTTGGTAATCTTATCCAAAATTGCACCGATGTGTCCATTGCCAACAGCATCGGGTTTAATCATTGTAAAAGTTCTGTTACTCGCCATTTTGTGTTGTTGATTTTAGGCATTACCTGCAATATCGCAGCCAAAAAATACCCAGATTGTAAATAATTGTGCAAAAGTAGGCTTTTACCGCCATACGCTAAAGCTTTTTTAATTTAATTGTTAAGCTGTTACCATTTATTTACATAGCTTTGCAGCTCTTTTTTAAAAATAGATGTTGGATATAACCACACTTAAAGACCTTTTAGCCCAACCCAAAAAAATAATTATCACAACGCATCATAAACCTGATGGTGATGCTATGGGTTCGTCTTTAGGGTTATACAATTATCTGATACAGCAGGGGCACCATACCACGGTGATCGCTCCTACTGACTATCCTGACTTTTTAAGCTGGATGCCCGGCAATGCCGAAGTGATTATCTATACCGATAAAACCGAGCAAGCCAACGCCTTAATTGCTGCTGCCGACATTATTTTTTGCCTCGACTTTAATAATCTGAGCCGCATTAATGAAATGGGCGAGCAGGTAAGAGCCGCAAAGGCCTATAAAATCATGATCGATCATCACCTCGAACCCGAGGATTTTGATGATTTCCGTCACTGGGATATTAACGCCTGCGCAGCTGCTCAATTAGTTTACAGCTTTATTGCAGATGTGCTGGACAACAAAAAACTGATCAATAAAGATGTAGCAACCTGTTTGTACACTGGTATTATGACAGATTCTGCATCGTTCAGATTGCCGAATACTACCTCGACAGTACACCGCGTAGTAGCCGACTTGATTGATGCCGGTGCTGTTAACTGGCGTATCCATGAACTGGTTTATAACAGTGCATCCGAGAACCGCCTGCGCTTTTTGGGCCATTGCTTATCAAACCGCCTGGAGGTATTGCACGAGTTTAACACAGCAATTATTGTAATAACCAAACAAGATTTAGAGAAATATCACGTTAATACCGGCGATACTGAAGGTATTGTAAACTACGCATTATCAATAGCAAGCATCCGTTTGGCTGCTTTTATTGTTGAACGGCCTGACAGAGTGAAACTTTCCTTACGATCAAAAGGCGATTTTCCTGCAAATGAGATTTGTAAATTGTATTTTAGCGGCGGGG
>DATCXS010000268.1:0-3394 GCA_036565645.1 Mucilaginibacter sp. | reverse complement strand
CCAAAAAGTCTTTTATGATTATTATAGATTTCCATTGTTTTAATTATTGTATGGCATTTTTAACGGGCAGTTTCTCAAGTTCATCAAATACTGTTTTTTGCAGATCAATTTCTTCCTTGCCGGCAATCATATAATACAGGTTATAAGCAAAGATCACATGTGATGTCCACATTAACGATCCGCCTATAGCCCGCCACAGCCAGTAAGGGGCCATTTGTACTACCGAGTCAATAAACGGTTTACCCTCCTGCCAGGAGATCCCCTTTAAAGTGCTGCCAATCATTAAGGGTACCGTATAAAATAACAGACCAACCAGCGCCATCCAGAAATGAGCGCCTACCCAGCCCTGGCGCGGTTCCTTGCCGGTAAGCCGGGGTACCAGCGTATAAATAGCGGCCCATAACATAAAGGCGATGATGCCATACATCGTAAGGTGGGAGTGGGCGACTGTAAAATCTGTAAAGTGCCAGTATAAGTTCGTAGAACGAAAAGCTTCGGCGGTGCCTTGAAACGAGCCTGTGAAATAAAAGATTACCCCAACCAGGTAAAAAGGTAAGGTATAGCTCGAACCAATTTTATGAAAGTTACCCCGAAAGGTCATCAGGAAATTGGTTGTGCCGGCAAATACGGGTATCAGCATACCCATGCTACCGATAATGGCAACTGTTTGCAGCCACCATGGTATAGCACTGAAAATAAAGTGATGGGTCCCGATCAGGGTATAAAATAATATCTGAGTCCAAAACGCCAGGATACCCAGGCTATAAGAATAAATAGGGGTATTTAACTGCTGAGGAAGAAAATAGTAAATGAGCCCGAGGTTAAAAAGCATAAACCACATGCCTACACCCTGGTGCATATAATATCCTTGTGCAATAGTTTCTCCAAGCCCGTTTTGCCAAAAAGGCAGGTACCCAACCAACGCAATAACGATGGTAAACATGATGGCAGCTACAATATACCAGTTAGAGATATAGATCTCCTTCGTTTTACGCCGGGCAATCGTTTGCAGGTAATTGACAAGGGTAATCACCAAGCCAATGGCAAACAAAAGCATAATTGGCCAGATATATTCGCGGTATTCACCCCCGGCATTATTAATGCCTGCCATCAATGAAATACTTCCGGCGATAACGGATGCGTTGATCAGGTACAAGGCGTACCATCCACGTTTCAAACTGGCTACCACGGTATTGCTAACCGTAGAAACCACATAATATCCAAGCCCTATCATTGCAAGGGATGACCAACCCCAAAATACCATATTAGTATGTACGGGCCTTAAACGGCCAAAACTCAACCAACTTACATGATCGACATCCGGCGACACAAATTTAATTCCTAAATATTCACCGATTGAAGTGCCCACTACAAGCCAAAATGCGGCACTACACAAATACCATAAGATCAATTTCGTTAAAGCAGGATCAATATCCGGTCTTTTTACCGCTTTCTTTTTGGTGGCGATAAAACGCGGCGTATTAACTTCGGCAATATTGTGCAATAACCCTTTTTTGTCATCAACCGGAATTTCTCCGGCCAGTTCTGTATTGCTTAGTTTAAATTCAAGCGCCTGTTTACGCCTGAGCAGTTCGTTACCGATCTCTTCGTTGCTCATATCCTGAAGAGACTTGGCAAGCTGTTTAGCCTCGCTCCTGATCTTGCTGCCACGGATTCTTTTGACCATATTGTTTAATTTTACCGAAACCAGGTAGACCGCAATCAGCAAGGGTATAAGTACCAGGGTAATCGTAATGATTATACCCGGGTTGGCCAAGATGCCGGTACTTGCATCAGGTGTTTGAGCGAATAAATTCGTACCGGAGCCAATAAGCAGGATTAAAATTGAAAGTTTTTTCATTATTGATTAGGCTTTGCATCATCTAATGATGGGTTATTCATTAGTGGATGACGTTTAATTAATATATCCAGTTGGTGATCGTCGAGATCTTTTAAGTGGCTCTCCAGCCAGATTTTTCCATTTGTCTCCTGGTTTTGTTCGGTTTCTGCCAAACGGGAACTGTTTTTAAAAAGCCATAAGGTCAGCAAGACTAATATCACCAAACCAAAGACTAACACCACTATCAAACCCGTTGACGAATCGTCCGTTTGACCGGCAGCAACCGGCTGCCCCATTACCTGCCCCGGAATCAGAAGGGGAAGTGTAAACAACAAAATTATATTTCGCCTCATTATATAAATATATTAATACCCTATTATCCTTTATTATCAAAAATTATTTCCCTTCAGGAATAGTACCCAGATTAATATCTCCTTTAAAATCACCAATAGTGGTCTCTTCCACTAATTGGTGTATCTGGCTCCTTATGTTTTTGAACTCATGATGCATTGGGCAGGGATTGACCTCTGAACACTGTTTCAAACCCAACCCACAACCTGTAAAAATTCCATTCCCATCTACTGCCTCTACTATAGCGGCTAAGGGACGTTTCAATGAGTCTTCATCTATATAGAACCCTCCGTTCGGGCCTTTTACAGACTGAACAATCCCCCGTCGGCTCAAATCCTGTAATATCTTAGCCAAAAAGTGTTCTGGTGAATCAATTCCGATGGCTATTTCTTTGATGCCTACCCGCCCGCCATTGGCAGTCTTGTGAGCAATAAAAAACACTCCGCGTATCGCATATTCACATGTTTTTGAAAATATCCCCATTACGAGACAAAGATAAATAATTATTTAATACAAAAAGAGTTTTTTATCTTTATTTATTTACTATTCCCCCCTGCCTAATATCTTCTTTGATCCCTGGAATAACTGATAATAATTGTAACCCTTTTTTAACCAGCTCTCTCTAATAGATATTAAGTTCAAGTATCTATTAATTAAAAATCACATGAAAAATTTAAAAACATCAACATTTCGTACAGTGATGATTATGGCCGTTTTGGTTGCATTTTCTATCCCTTCGTTTGCCCAACAGTCAAAGCTGACAGATCCTGAAATTGCATCCGTTGCCGTAACTGCCAACCAGATCGATATTAACTATGCGGCGATTGCCAAAGAGAAGTCTAAGAACACTGAAATTCTGCGGTTTGCCGAAACAATGTCTAATGATCACAAAGCAATTATCGCCCAGGCAGTGGCGTTGGTAACCAAACTAAAGGTAACCCCTAAAGACAATGCCGTAAGTCAGAAATTAAATGCGGATGCCGAAAAAACAAAGAAGGCATTAAAAGCAAAATCGGGAAAAGCATTTGACAAAGCCTATATTGATAATGAAGTAGCTTACCATAAGGCCGTAATCGCTGCTGTAGAAGGCACCCTTATTCCTGCAACCAAAAATTCCGAGTTAAAAGAGCTGCTGCAAAAAGCAGTTCCCGCGCTTAAAACCCACCTGGAGCATGCAGAAATGGTACAAAAATCTTTAAGTAA
>DATCXS010000310.1:0-9549 GCA_036565645.1 Mucilaginibacter sp. | reverse complement strand
AGATCGGGTTGTATATAGGTCAGGCCGAAACCGGCTAAAGGTAGGGTCTTAAAAAAAGGTGAAGCTAATGCCATAGGATGTACGGCCGAGCAAACGTCATGAACGAAACCTGGCAGCGTTAGCTCTGCGGAT
This sequence comes from Mucilaginibacter sp., assembly GCA_036565645.1. GTDB lineage: Bacteria > Bacteroidota > Bacteroidia > Sphingobacteriales > Sphingobacteriaceae > Mucilaginibacter. Next base: position 9,417 of record DATCXS010000310.1, on the reverse strand, counting down.
GTTAACCCGCCGCCAATAATCTCCTTGCCTTCAATAAGCAAAACACGCAAACCCTGTTGCTGCATCAAAATTGCGGCAGCCAGTCCATTCGGCCCCGAACCTACTACAATGGCGTCATAATCGCGTTTTTCTAAGCTCATGCGTAGGCAAATATAGGATATTAAAACGCGGTGATTGTGACGGTTGTTTAGCAGATTATCATTCAGATATTGACAGCTGCTTTAATAGCAAACTCTTCCACTGCTGATAAACCGGCTCAAAGGCGTCGGTATTTGGCTCGATAAGCTGCAGCGGCTGCATTTGTTTAAAAGCTTCCTGCGGCGAGGCAAATATTCCGGCACCAATTCCGGCCCCTAAAGCCGCACCTACACTGCCGTCGTTATTATAGAGTTCGACAGGGATACCGGTAGCGTTAACGAAAGTCTGCGCGAACAGGTCGCTTAAAAACAGGTTGGCTCTACCTGCTCGGATAACGGTTGGGTTCATGCCGTTTTCGCGCATAATGTCAACCCCGTAACGGAACGCCGAGGCTATCCCTTCTTGCACGGCACGAAAAATGTGCGCCTGGGTATGCAGGTTCAGGTCGATGTTATGAAAATGTACGCCGATGAGTTCATTATTTAGCATCCGCTCGGCGCCATTGCCAAAAGGCAAAATGCGCAGCCCGTCGCTACCCAACGCAATTTTCGAAGCTTCGGCGTTCATCTGGTTGTAGCTTACTGCGGAGCCAAACAAATTCTTAGTCCAGCGATACAAGCTGCCGGTGCCATTGATGCAAAGCAACACGCCCAGGCTTTTTTGTTGTTGGGTATAATTAACATGCGCAAAGGTATTTACGCGCGATTGCGCGTCGTAAGTCAATTCATCGCTCACGCCATAGATCACGCCCGAGGTGCCTGCCGTTGCGGCTACCTCGCCCGGATTTAATACATTTAATGACAAGGCGTTATTGGGCTGGTCGCCGGCTTTATAGGCAATAGGAATACCGGCTTTTAAACCCAATTGCTGCGCTACCGATGCCAGCACACCGCCATGATTTGAGAAAACAGGCTGTATACGCGGGAACAGGCTCTCGCTAAAGCCATAATAATTTAAGATATCTTTTGATAAGCCGTTATTCACAAAATCAAAAAAAACACCTTCAGACAATGCCGATATGGATGTAGTGATCTCGCCGCTCAACTTCATGGCGATATAGTCGCCGGGCAGCATGATCTTGTCTATCTGCTCATACACGCCAGGCTCGTTTTGTTTAACCCAGGCCAGTTTGCTTGCGGTAAAGTTTCCCGGCGAGTTAAGCAGGTGCGCCAAACATTTATCATGGCCAATGGCATCAAATGCCTGCTCTCCTATTTCAACCGCACGGCTATCGCACCAGATAATACTGTCGCGCAGCAAACTCTGATCTTTATCAACCAAAACCAGCCCATGCATCTGGTAGGCAATGCCTATAGCTGCAATATCCGGCGGATTGTATGCGCCGCTTTGGTTACAGGCCTTTATAGCCTGCTGCACATGCTGCCACCACATATCCGGCGACTGCTCGGCCCAACCGGGCTGCAACGTTGTAATAGCCGATTCGGTTTCAGGATATTGCGCCGATGCTACAGTTTCCTGTGTTTGGGCATCAACTACTGATACTTTGATAGACGATGTGCCTACATCAATTCCTAATAATAACATGCTGTTGAGCTGAGTATAGTTTTATATTGGTTAACAATTAGCAGGTGCAAATTAGATTTTTTTAACTTTTAAAATACAATCGATTGCAATAATATTTTCCGGGGCAGGTTAACTTAGCATCCAGACAATTATTCCGGGCTTACATCGATTTTACTTTATGCTCTGCCGACATTAATTTACCGTCAATACCCGGCTCAAAAATCAATATCTTTTTTTACAAATTTCAACTACCTGAAAATCAACTAATTAAAATTTTCAAAAAATCTGTATCTTTTTTGTTACAATAAAATAATTAATTATACTTGTATCTACAAGCCTAATTAATTTAAACTATGAGATACCCCAACCGCATTTTGCGGGTGGTTATCGGTATTTTGGTTTTCAGCGCATGGTCATGCGGTAAAGAAATCAAAATGCCGGTACCCGCCAGCATCAATTCTACTATTGCGCCGCCGCCGAAACCACCTCAGGCGGCAAGTGGTAGTCAAGGCTCGTCATCCAGCGGAAAAACTTCTTCTTCAGATTCTCAAAACTCCGGGCCTTTTTATGACGTGTCAGTTGCCGACCCGGGTGATGGTACCGCTTATACCGGCTGCTGCAAAACCGAAAATGTAATTATTATAGTGATGGACGGCGCGCGTTTTAGCGAGACCTTTGGCGATTATACAAGGCAATATATTCCTAATCAGCGAAAAATGTATACCCGCGGCGTAATGCTGGTCAATTTCAATAACAACGGCACTACCAATACCGACTCGGGCCATGATGCTATTTGTACCGGCAATTACGAGAACCTGGAAAACACCGGCCAGGTGCTGCCTCAATATCCTTCTATTTTCCAGGAGTATTTAAAGGAAACCGGCAAACCGGCCGAAAAGGCCTGGATAGTTGCATCAAAAGATAAGTTACAGATTTTAGCTAACTGCCAGACAACAGAGTGGACAGGACAGTATATGCCGCGGACAGATTGTGGCAATAACGGGTTATTAAGCGGTTACCGGTCTGATGATACTACATTTCAACATGCCAAAAATATCATCAGCACTTATCATCCTAACCTGATGCTGATTAATTTTAAAGATCCTGACTATTTTGGCCATTCAAACCAATGGGGGTTATATTTAAACGCGATCAAAAAAACTGACGAATACATTAAAGCCTTGTATGATTTTATTGAAAGCGACGAGCTATACAAAGGCAAAACTACCGTAATTATTACCAACGACCACGGCAGGCACCTGACAGGCACTGCCGACGGCTTTATGAATCATGGTGATGGCTGCGCAGGCTGCCGACATATTGAATTTTTAGCTTTGGGGCCTGATTTTAAGCAAGGCACCGCTATTAACCCACATTACGAACAGATTGACATAAGCGCAACAATAGCTAAACTGCTGCATTTTAATATGGATTACGGTAAGGGGAAAGTAATTGATGACATTTTTAGATAGAACCAATTTCACATTTATAATCATCACCGGCAGCCTTTGGCACTAAGCAAACGTTTACGTAACAGAGGTTTTGCTTTATCAGCACATTTTGTTGTGCAGGGTATAACTAAAAAAAGCTACTTTTAGCCCCGACATTTAAGTTTAACAATTACAAACCATGAAACTTATTAACAAATTTGTTTGCTGCATATTGCTGCTTTCGTTAGTTAGCGTAAAGCTGCATGCGCAAGGCAAATCTATCAGCCTGACGTCGCCAAATGGCGAGATCAAAGTAGCCATTACGCTGGGCGATAAAATTTATTATTCGGTATCGGCCCAGGGCAAAGATCTATTAACCAAAGATCATTTAGCATTAAGCTTGCGCGATGGCGTGTTGGGCGAAAACCCAAAACTTACCGCCACTAAAAAAGGCAAGGGCGACGAGATTATCAAACCGTATGTGCCTGTCAAATTCTCGACTGTAAGAAACGTTTACAACTGGGTACTGTTGACTTTTAAAGGTAACTACGCAGTTGAATTCAGGGCATTTAATGACGGTATTGCTTACCGTTTCATCACCAGTAAAAAAGGCGATGTTGAGGTTTTGAATGAGGATTTCTCGATCAACTTCCCGCAGGATTATACCCTCAATGTGCAACAGCCGGGTGGATTTAAAACATCGTACGAAGATGCTTATACCCACATTTCATCGGCCGGATGGCAACCAACCGACAAAATGTCTACCCTTCCGGTATTGATAGACACTAAACAAAACTATAAGATCTTGATCAGCGAGTCTGACCTGGAAGACTATCCTGGCATGTTCCTGAAAGGCACCGGCGCTAACGGTGCTGAAGGTACTTTCCCGAAAACTCCGCTTGAGTTTGGCCCTGATGGTGACCGCAGCCAGAAAATCCTGAAATCTGCCGATTACATTGCCAAAACCAAGGGTACCCGCAATTTCCCGTGGCGTTATTTTGTAATTACCAGCAATGACAAACAGCTGATTGAAAACACCATGACGCTAAGACTGGCGCCAAAAAGCGTCATTGGCGATCCTACCTGGATTAAACCGGGTCAGGCAAGCTGGGAATGGTGGAATGATGCCTCGCCTTACGGGCCTGATGTAAACTTTGTGTCCGGCTATAACCTGGATACCTACAAATACTATATTGACTTTGCATCAAAATACGGTGTTAAATATATTGTGATGGACGAAGGCTGGGCAAAAAGCACTACCGACCCCTATACGCCAAACCCTAAAGTAGATGTAAAAGAGTTGATCCGCTATGGAAAAGAAAAGAACGTAGGCATTGTATTATGGCTAACCTGGTTAACCGTACACAACAACATGGGCCTATTTAAAACCTTCCATGACTGGGGCATTAAAGGCGTTAAAATCGACTTTATGGACCGCAGCGACCAGTGGATGGTAAATTACTACGAGGATGTGGTGAAGGAAGCGGCTAAAAACGAAATATTTGTCGATTTCCACGGCGCATTTAAACCGTCAGGTTTAGAATATAAATACCCTAACCTGTTATCGTACGAAGGTGTGCGCGGCATGGAGCAGATGGGCGGATGCAGACCTGACAACAGCGTTTATTTTCCGTTTATGCGTAATGCGGTAGGCCCAATGGATTATACACCGGGAGCTATGATCAGCATGCAACCTGAATCTTACAGTGCCCGCCGGCCAAATGCAGGCAGCATTGGTACCCGTGCTTACCAGATGGCTTTATATGTGGTGTTTGAAAGCGGTATCCAGATGCTGGCCGATAACCCTACACTATATTATCGTAACCCGGATTGTACCGAGTTTATTACCAGCGTACCTACTACCTGGGACGAGACCAAAGCACTGGTAGCCGATGCAGGCCAGATTGCTGTAGTTGCCAAACGTAAGGGTCAGAAATGGTTCATCGGCGGTATCACCAACAATAAAGAAAAAACCCGCGAGGTTGAGCTGAACTTTGATTTCCTTGAAAAAGGCAAAACTTATACCATGACCTATTTTGAGGATGGCATCAACGCGGGCCGCCAGGCTATGGATTATCGCCGTAAAACTGCACAAGTAAAAGCAGGCGATAAAATGACCATTAAAATGGTGCGCAACGGTGGCTTTGCTGCTGTGCTGCAATAAAATTGCAACATTAAATATAGAAAGCCCGGTTATCAAAAGTAACCGGGCTTTTTTGTATCTCTTCTATAAATAAACATTCAATTATTTTTGTGGTTTATGTTGATATAACATCAGCCATGAAAAAAACACTAATAGCTTTAATACTACTTACCGGCGCAGGTATTAAGACCAAAGCACAGGATACACTGCATACCCCGTCCGGGTTTCGCGATCACCTTTACAAAGAAGCTACGCTGTGCGATATGGTTTATCAAATAAAAATTTTAAGCGATACCGTTACTTATTTGTACATGGGCGGCAATGTCCCGCATCAAAAATTTACCATCGCCGTAAAAGGTAACAAATTGCAACTGGACTGGGCCAATCTTAAACATAAGCATTTGTGTGTAACCGGGGTGCTGCAATTGTATAAAAACGCCTATCAAATTATAGCATCAGAACCTAAACAAATTAAGGTAGACAAATAAAGTTTTCCTTTTTTACACATTTTGTAACAATCACTATTTATAGTTTGAAAAAGCGTGATATAAAGTTTATAATTGCCAAACCAATTTTAAACTTTAAACATGAATAAGCTGACAACCGGCGACTATGTAGTATTTGGAATTTACTTTTTAGTAGTAGCATCTTACGGATTATGGGTTTACTGGCGCAAACGTAAAGCCGAAACCGGATCTAATGATTATTTTTTGGCAGAAGGCTCACTAACCTGGTGGGCCATTGGCGCTTCGCTGATTGCATCGAATATATCCGCCGAGCAATTTATCGGCATGAGTGGTTCAGGCTTCAAGATGGGTCTGGCTATTGCTACCTATGAGTGGATGGCTGCCGCAACGCTCATTATCGTAGCGATATTCTTCATCCCGGTATATCTCAAAAACAAAATATTCACCATGCCGCAGTTCCTGAGCCAGCGGTATAATGGTACGGTAGCCATGATTATGGCTATTTTCTGGCTTTTGCTATATGTGGTAGTAAACTTAACGTCCATACTTTTCTTAGGTGCTTTAGCGGTTAGTGCAATATCAGGGGTTAGCTTAAATGCCTGTATCTGGGGCATGGCTATCTTTGCAATTATTATCACTTTGGGTGGTATGAAGGTTATTGGTTATACCGACGTTATCCAGGTGTTTTTCCTGATATTGGGTGGTTTGGTGACTACTTATATCGCCATAAATCTGGTAGCAACTCACTTCGGTTCGCCGGGTATTTTGAATGGTTTAAGCATCATGAAAAATCAGGCGGCAGATCACTTCCACATGATATTTAGCCATGATAATCCCAACTACCTTGACCTTCCTGGTTTAAGCGTACTGATTGGCGGTATGTGGATTGTTAACCTGAACTATTGGGGTTGTAACCAATACATCACTCAGCGTGCTTTGGGGGCCAATTTAAAAACGGCCCGCGGCGGTATCCTGTTCGCGGCTTTCCTGAAATTGTTAACGCCGGTTATCGTGGTGTTACCGGGTATAGCAGCTTTTATCCTTTATAAACATGATGTCTTTGGTTTCTATAATAAAATTGGTGTCGGCGATGATATGAATCCTGACCGCGCCTACCCTATTTTGTTAAATCTGTTGCCTTCGGGCTTAAAAGGCTTATCATTTGCGGCCTTAACAGCTGCAGTGGTTGCGTCTCTGGCAGGTAAAGCAAACAGTATTGCTACTATATTTACACTGGACGTTTATAAGAAAATCAAACCGGGTATCAGCGAGAAACAAACGGTAGTCATTGGTAAAATAACGGTGGTTGTTGCTATGTTTTTGGGTATTGTTTTATGTACACACCTGGGTATCGATAAAAAAGGCGGTTTCCAATACATTCAGGAATATACCGGCTTTGTATCACCCGGTATTTTCGCCATGTTTATTCTGGGTTTCTTCTGGAAAAAAACAACTTCAAATGCAGCCATGTTCGCTACCGTTGGCGGCTTCATCCTTTCCTGCGGATTCAAGGTAATGCCGCAATATATTAACCTGGCGTGGTTAGCGCCTTACGGCTTCTCTGCTAAAAATGCAGTTGGTGTTTATGAAATGCCTTTTATTGACCGTATGGGCTTTGTATTTTTGATCTGCGTGGTTGGTATGTATATCATCTCTATGATAGAGAATGCCAGCGGTAAAAAAGTTCATGGACTGGAAGTGGACGCCAGCATGTTTAAAACATCAAAGGGCTTTGCTATAGGCACCCTGATAGTTTGCGGTATCCTGGTAGCTTTATATTCAATGTACTGGTAAGAAACATATTAAATATAATAATTTCGATAACTTGTCATTTCGACGAGGTACGAGGAGAAATCTTAAACGCCTTGCATGGAAACGTGCAGGGCGTTTAAGATTTCTCGCTACTCAAAATGACACAAAGTAGCTAATAATTAACATCACCCTTAAATGATTACTAATTTAGAACAAACCTTTCGCTGGTATGGCCCAAACGACGCAGCAACGTTACAAGCCATCAGCCAAACCGGTGCTACCGGAATTGTAAACGCGTTGCACCACATCCCTACCGGCGAGGTATGGAGCCTCGAAGAAATAAAAAAACGCAAAAGCATAATTGAAGCGGCGGGTTTTCGCTGGTCGGTTGTAGAAAGCGTGAATGTGCATGATGGTATCAGAACAGCAGCTTCAGAACGCGATCAATATATCAGGAACTATATCGAGACTTTAAAAAATCTATCGGCCGCAGGCATTAAAACCGTTTGCTATAACTTTATGCCGGTGCTTGATTGGACACGTACTGATATTGATTATCGATTGCCTAACGGTGCTTCTGCCCTGCGTTATCACGCCCCGGCCCTGGCGGCATTTGATCTGTATATCTTAGAACGCCCCGGCGCATTTAACGAGTTTAGTCCGGCACAACAAGAAGCCGCAAAAGCTTACCTGGATAGCATTACGCCTGAGCAAAAACAAGAACTGATCAATACAGTGATGGCCGGCTTACCGGGGACCAATGACGTATTGACCATAGATGAATTCAAAGAGTTTTTAAAACGATATGCCGATACCGATGCTGCTGCATTAAAAGCCAATATGGCCTATTTTCTGCAAGCCGTTATTCCTGATGCTGAGAAACTGGGTATTAAGATGTGCGTTCACCCCGACGATCCGCCATTCCCCATCTTTGGCTTGCCAAGGATTGTATCGACCGAACAGGATTTAAATGATGTAGTAAATGCCGCCCCATCAACCAGCAATGGCATCACCTTTTGCACAGGCTCATTAGGCGCACGCGGGGATAATGATTTGCCGGGTATTGCCGAACGTTTGGGCCGGCACTTCCATTTCCTGCACCTGCGCAATGTTAAGCGCGAGCCTGACGGCAGCTTTTATGAAGACAATCATCTGGAAGGCAGCACTGATATGTATGCAGTGATGAAAGCTATTGTACTTGAACAAAAGAAAAGGCAAGAAGCAGGCCGCGACGATATTGCCATACCCATGCGCCCCGACCACGGCCATAAACTGTTAGACGATTTTAATTATAACACATTCCCCGGCTATTCGGTTATCGGCCGCCTGAAAGGTTTGGCAGAACTGCGGGGACTGGAACTGGGCGTGCGACGAAGCTTGCTTTAACAGCAAAATATATCATTTCCCGACCCGCTCACATAAATGAGTGGGTCTTTTTTTTAAGGCTGACTATCGAAACAATTAGTTCGCTTTTAGCTTATTTATAAGGCAACTTAATACTGATAAACTCCGTAACTAAATTATGCCTTATATAGCAGCAACATCTACCATAGATCTACCTCATAAAACAAAACAGCAGGACGTTAAACAACAGGCACATGAGTTGTTCTCGGCCAATTTTCCGCAAACCGACCGGCTGATATTTGCGTTTGACAATACCGGGATCATCACCCGTAACTTCTGCAAACCCTTGTCTTACTACGTTGAGCCTAACACCTTTGGGCAGCGTAATAACGATTATATTGAAAATGCTTTAAATTATTCGGTACAGGCTATTGAGGATTGTATTGCGAAAGCCGGTGTCAGTAAAGACGATATTACCGACATTATTTTTGTGTCGACCACAGGTTTAGCTACGCCAAGCCTGGATGCACTGATTATTAATAAAATGCGTTTAAATCAGCATGTCAACCGCAGTCCGCTTTGGGGCTTGGGTTGCGCCGGCGGTGTATCCGGCATGGCA
>DATCXS010000305.1:0-2824 GCA_036565645.1 Mucilaginibacter sp. | reverse complement strand
GCAGCTTTTGGTTAAAGCTCGGCATTTCGATGTTTATCTTTGGTATCATTCTCCTGCTGATTTTCCCCCTTATAGGCCGTTGGTTTTTTAAGTATGTGGAAGATAAGGTCTCGCAGTATATTTTCGTCCTGGTCATGATTTATCTTGCGGCCTTACTGGCCGAGTTGGCAGGTATCGAGGCTATTATAGGCGCGTTCTTTGCCGGCCTGGCTTTGAACCGGTTAATTCCGCATGCATCAACCCTTATGAACCGCGTAGAATTTGTTGGCAGCGCTATCTTTATCCCTTTCTTTCTGATCAGCGTGGGCATGTTGGTAGATTTTAAGGTGTTTTTTAAAAGCTGGGAAACTATTGGTGTAGCAAGTATCATGCTCGTAGCATCAATTGGCGGGAAGTATATTGCAGCCGTTGCCACACAAAAGACCTTAAAATTCACCAAAGACGAGGGGCGCCTTATCTTTGGCATGAGTTCTGCGTCGGCCGCCGCCACCTTAGCCTCTGTTATGGTTGGCTACAATATTATTATAGCTGAAACCGCTGCAGGCGAACCGGTGAGATTGTTAAATGAGCATGTGCTGAATGGAAGCATCCTGCTGATCTTGATTTCCTGTACAGTTTCATCCTTCATCTCTATGTCCAGTGCGCAGCGTATAGCAGAAACTCAAAGTGAAGAAACGCTTTCCGGTAATATCCACGAACAAGAAAACATTTTAATGGCCATTAATTATGAGGCTACTGTGGAAAAAATGGTGAATCTCGGATTGTTGATAAAGGCAGAAGGGAATGATGACCATCTGGTTGCGCTCAATGTCATCAACGAAAGTAAAAAGGAGTCGTCAATAAAAAATGCTGAGAAAATAATTGACCAGGCTGTAGATATCGCCGCCGCTGCCGATGTGAAGCTGCAACGGTTGATCCGGTATGATAATGATGTGATAAACGGCATTAATAATGTTATCAAAGAACAAAAAATATCTGATCTCATTATTGGTCTTCAGGAAGAGAAGGGTTTCTCTTCATCATTTGTTCATAACCTGTATAACGGTTACTTGCAAAATGCAAATGTAAACTTATTAATATACCATGCTGCACAACCCATATCTACGCTGAAAAAATATACGGTACTAATTCCGGAAAAAGCAGAACAGGAGGCAGGCTTTTTCCATGCGCTTTTAAGAATATGGAATATAGGCCGAAATTCGGGAGCATTCATGAGCTTCTATACAAGCCAAATTACGGCAGACGTATTAAAACGCATCGTGAAAAAAGCAACCATCGAAGCTGAATTTAACCTTGTGCAACATTGGGATGAAGCAAAGCGCGCAGCCCTGGATATTGGTGAGGATGAAGGATTGATTGTATTAATGGCAAAAGAGGGAATGATATCTTATTTTTCGCAACTGAGAGATATCCCAAGTTTTTTGAATCAGCGCCTGTCCGATAAAAACTACCTCCTGATTTATCCTTTTTCGGAATATGAAACAGATATTACGGAGAAAAGATCACTGACCAACCATGCAGATTTCGTTGAAATAGGCAAAGTTATCGGCCGGATTTTTAAATAGTCCTTTTGGATGAATACCATTGCTAACCAGGCAGCACAATATCTCCGATAGAAAATCAGATCAACAATAAATAAATCTTATCTGATTACCGTCAAATAGCCCGATAATGGCCTATTCTCGCCCCCCAAACGGATAATATAGTAATAAGTACCTGCCGGTGTATCACTGCCTTTCATTCTGCCGTCCCATGGGGATGGATAATTTACAGAATAATAAACCCGAGCACCATAACGGTTATAAATTTCGACTGTAAAATTCTGGTAGTCCTCGATATTTTTAATTTTCCAGGTATCATTTATACCGTCACTATTTGGTGTAAATGAGTTAGGAATATTAAGGCTTGCAACGGTAAGTATACCATCGCCATAGGTTATCTGATAATTTGGCGATGATGCCGCGCTTGCTATAATTGGATAAGTTCCGGGGGCAGACATACTATTGACAGTTGTAGTAATTGTTGGTGCCGTAACAAGCGATGCCGGTCCGTCATTATTAACAAATCCACTGTAGGTAACTGTTAATGGTGGGTTTGCCATACCGGTACCTTTGGTTTTGTTATCGGCGATGATCTGTAGATGTGCCGGGGTAACTGTACCCTCGCCGGTAGGCATTATCGCGTTATTTGCTTCGGCAGCACTTAATTTAATATCACCTTGATAAGTACCTACTACAGCTGTCGAAGCCAATCGTTCATAAACCAAAGTAGGTTCAATAACACCTGCCGAACCAATAGTAAGCGTTTTGCTAAATGAATCTTTGTCAAGACTTAGCTCATACCCTTTAGGCGCAGTAACTAAAATACCTCCAATCATATTTAAACCCGAAACCGTAAATGATGCTATTGATGATGCATTACCATATACGGTAGATTGCGGCGGCAAAATGCCTGATGCGTTAATTACCGGTGCAGGTGCCCGATTTATAGTTATGGTGTAAGTTCTTTTGGTGACGTCATCCTGTGCGATAACAACAATCTCAACAACATTAGTACCAACTGACAATTGAATGTTCTGAGACGCCGCTCCGTTTGATACCTGTTTATCATTAACTTTAATAGTAGCTGTTCGATCGCCCATAACTGGAGTAACGGTTGTGTGGTCGACTGAATACGGCACATCAATCACATAATTTGAAATAGTCTGATCAAAAGGCGGCGTAAACGGCCCTGCGCTTGCAGACAAGTTATCTAACGAAGCATTAGATAAAGGCATCACCATAAGCAGACCATCTGTATAGCTAATAGTATAGTTGTGGCTGGG
>DATCXS010000293.1:0-12699 GCA_036565645.1 Mucilaginibacter sp. | reverse complement strand
GAGATATTGGGCACAAATACGCCATCCATAATATCCACATGTATCCAGTCGGCTTCACTTTTATTAAGCATCTCGATATCGCGCTGCAGGTTACCAAAGTCGGCCGATAAAATGGATGGGGATACTAAATGGTTATTGGTCATTGGTGAATTGTCATTAGTTGGTTAGTGCAAATATAGTTTTTTTAGTTATTTGTCATGATTGTCATTTCTCGCTTTGCTCTAAATCTATAGATTACGATGGCGTTGCTTTGCGTGTGTATAGATTTCCCGCTATCGCTCGATGACAAGTCTATAATTCGTTGTCATCCTGAACATAGTGAAGTATCTTATACGAGCGATGGCATTTAGTATAAGATATTGGGCTATCTGCTTATAATGACAAGCGTGCTGCCATCGACAAGTCTATAATTTGCTGATTATCAATTGCATCTTTTCATGTCATTTTCAATGCCATTATTTGTGCGCAAATAAATTTACTCAGGATGACAAAAGTAGATATGAAGATATACTAATGACTAAGGAACCCATAACTAAACTAAACTAAACTAAACTAAATTAATCAGTCACAATTTTGAAGTAAGTCGAAATATTTTTTCATCAGCACGAGGTCGTAGTTTACTAATGAGCTGTAGGCTTCACTCACCAATTCGGTCAATATGGACGAGCCGAGCTGTCCGCCTCCATTGGGGATGGAGTCGTAATAAGCAATAAGTTCTTTCACCCTTATAATTTCGTACAATAACTGCTGCACCAGGTCATCATGCTGACGCGCCGGCTTATCTGAATTATTGCTGTTATTGAGAAAGTCTAAAGGATCATCAGGAGTAGAATTCATCGTCAAATTGCGGGTCGGCTTTAGCTTTTATCAATTTACTATAAAAGTTATAAAGCTGTATAGACAACCTTTTGTTTTAAAAATGTGAAAATAATTAAAACAAAATCGGCATTAAATAGTAAAAGCCTTGTTTCCAAGGCTTTTAGCTCCTCTCAACCCATCCCGGCAGGGAGGGCTTTTGATGAGGCGAATATCAGCCCCCCCAAACCCTCCCCGATAGGGAGGGCTTTTGTGGAGCGAATATTTTAAATCTCCCTTTCGGAAAATTAAGAGCTTAGTTAGCTTCTGGTTTTTCAGGCTTTGGCAATAACACTTTACGCGAAAGTTTTAATTTGCCTTGCTTGTCTACATCCAGCAATTTAACGCGTACCTCATCGCCTACCTGGAAGATACCGTCCATGGTTTCGAAGCGTTTGTGATCAATTTCTGATATGTGCAATAAACCGTCTTTACCAGGCATGATCTCAACAAATGCACCAAAAGGCATAATTGATTTCACTTTACCTTCGTATATCTCGCCTACCTCTGGTTTTGAAGCAATGGCTTTGATACGGCTTACCGCTTTGTCAATAGACTCCTTGTTATCAGCAAAGATCTGTACAATACCCTGGTTGCCAACTTCCTCGATAGAGATAGTAGCACCGGTTTCGCGCTGCATTTCCTGGATGATTTTACCGCCGGGTCCGATAACTGCACCAATAAATTCTTTGTCAATTTTGATGGTGATGATACGTGGGGCGTGTGGTTTGTAATCTTCGCGAGGCGCGCTCATGGTCTTAGCCATTTCGCCCAGAATGTGTAAGCGACCGTCTTTAGCCTGATTTAACGCGTTGGTTAATACTTCGTATGACAAACCGTTAATTTTCAAGTCCATTTGTACCGCAACGATACCGTTTTTAGTACCGGTTACTTTAAAATCCATGTCGCCTAAGTGATCCTCATCACCCAAAATATCAGAAAGGATAGCGTATTTGGTACCCATTTCGTTAGTAATCAGGCCCATAGCGATACCCGATACCGGGTTAGTGATCTTCACACCTGCATCCATCAAAGCCAATGTACCGGCGCAAACCGTAGCCATTGATGATGAACCGTTTGATTCCAGGATATCGGATACGATACGGATGGTGTATGGATTTTCATCATCGGCAGGTAAAACACGTTTTAACGAACGCATGGCCAGGTTACCGTGACCAATTTCACGACGGCCTGCACCCCTGTTAGGACGAACCTCGCCAGTTGAAAAACCAGGGAAGTTGTAGTGCAGCAAGAATTTTTGATAACCGTTGATGAATGCACCGTCAATCATTTGCTCATCGTCTTTAGCGCCTAAAGTAACGGTGGTTAATGATTGGGTTTCGCCACGGGTAAACACAGCCGAACCGTGAGCAGCAGGCAAATAACCTACTTCGCTCCATATCGGGCGGATCTGTGTAGTTGTACGGCCGTCCAGGCGTTTACCTTCGTCTAATACCAGGTTACGGATAGCATCGTACTCCACATCATGGTAATATTTTTTAGCCAGGAACTTGGTAACGTCATCAATCTCGCCTAAGGTTTCGATAAACTCGTCGCGTACGGCTTTAAATTTAGCAGCGCGCTCTTCTTTGGCAGATGCTTCGCCGGCAATGGCGTATACTTTATCGTAAGTAGCAGCGTAGATAGCTTTCTCTAACTCATCATTACTATGCTCATGGCTGTAAACACGTTTCTCTGTTTTACCAACCTCGGCAGTTAATTGTTTTTGTATAAAGCATTGAACTTTAATAGCTTCGTGAGCAAATTTAATTGCTTCAACCAACTCGGCTTCCTGGATCTCTTTCGATTCACCTTCAACCATGTTGATGTCATGCTCAGAACCGGCAACTATAAACTCTAAGGTAGCGTTAGCTAACTGGCTTAAAGTTGGGTTGATAACCAATTGGCCATCAATTTTAGCCACACGTACTTCAGATATCGGACCATTGAAAGGGATATCTGAAACAGCTAAAGCTGCTGATGCAGCCAAACCTGCTAAACAATCAGGCATGATGTCTTTATCAGCCGATATTAAAGAGATCATCACCTGCGTGTCTGCGTGATAATCTTCCGGGAACATTGGGCGTAAAGCGCGGTCGACCAGACGAGAGATCAAGACCTCGTAGTCTGATAAACGTGCCTCGCGGCGTAAAAATCCGCCGGGGATACGTCCGGTGGCAGCATATTTTTCCTGATAATCGACAGAAAGCGGTAAAAAATCCACGCCTTCTTTAGCCTCGGGCGTTGAAACTACAGTAGCTAATAACATGGTGTTACCCATTTTAACTACTACTGATCCGTCAGCTTGTTTGGCCAGTTTTCCGGTTTCGATCTCGATGGTGCGGCCGTCACCTAAATCGATCACTTTGTTAATTACTTTTAAACTCATTTTGTTTTTGTTGTGATGCGCTTTTCATCTTGGGGAGCGCATCGGTTTTTTTATGGTGTGTGTATAGTTTCAAAGTAAAAAAGCCATCTCCATAAGAGACGGCTTTTTGTAAAAAATAAGTTTAAGTTACTTAATGATATCTCTTAGCTGCAAAGCTTTGATGATAGCACGGTATCTTGAAATATCTTTTTTGTACAGGTATGCCAACAATCCGCGGCGTTTACCTACTAATTTTTGTAGTGACAATTGAGTTGAAAAATCGTGTTTGTTCTTTTTCAAATGCCCTGTCAAATGGGCGATACGGTAAGTAAATAGTGCTACCTGACCTTCAGTTGAACCTGTGTCAGTTGCGCCTTTACCATGTTTTGCGAAGATTTCTTGTTTTTCTTCAGTACTTAAATACATTACTTGAATAATATTAAAGCGTAAATAATTTTGTTAATTGTGGGGGCAAAGGTAATGTTTAAATTCAAAAGTAAAAAGTTTAAATTCAAAAGTTTTACCGATCTGCAGATGGCGCCGCAATATCTTTAGCATCGGCCTCAACCCCATCCTTTTGGCGCTGCATTATAGTGTTATGGCCAAACACTGTAAAATGATCGGGACGTTCGTTATCCGGCTCAAACAGCTCTAACCTGATATAGTTATACGACTCAAAAACCAGATAACCATGAAATACGCCAGAGCCGTCACTAAAATCAATCGGCGTAGGCTGTTGCGTAAAATTAATTTGATAATTCATTGCCCGTTCCCTGTCTGTATAAGTAAAAACCACATGTATTGAGTCTATAAACCGTACCCCTGTCGACATTACCTTCTTTTTAAAATAAGTGCGCCAGTTGCCAAGCAAGTCTTTATAAGTTGGTAATCGGGGTGCATTACTCAATAAAGGCTGTTTTATCTTTCTTAAAACAGCACCGTGTTTATAAGTTGTATCGGCATTTTTGCCTATAGGCCAGCCTATTCTCATTAAGGCTACACTATCATTCAATAATTTGATGTAACCACTTACGTATTTAGGATGCTTACGTTTCGGTTCAATGGTAAATTTAAATTCCATATACCTATCGCCCGGCTTTTGGGTACCAGAGGTGTATTTAAATCTATTAAATATAAAACCATCCTGCTGCAACCATGCGCCCGTACTATCGCTGCTGAATATAAGGTTGGCTTTTTTGTTACGGCTAAATTCCCATCTGCCTATTAAGTCTTTAGCAGTATAGGTTTGAGCCTGCCCCCCTATGCAGGCTATTATTAAACTAAGTGTAATAATGATTTTTCTTATCATAAATGGATTAAGGTTCAACTCAAATATATCGATAAGAACTTAATTATTTGTTGCCACCTCAATCAAAACATTCTGGAAATGGAAGTAAAAGCCAAATGTCTTGCGGATGAGCCTTGGCTCCTGCCCTATTTCGACACCGCCGTTTTTAAGACGTTGATAAAATTGAGTAACCTTTGCATCGGTATCCTGAAAGAAACCGATATGAAAAGCATCCGGATAAGCGTTATTGCCGTTTTCGTTCAGTTTCTCTGACATCAGTACCAGCGTGAAGTCGTCTGCGCCTTTTAATATGGATAGTGTATCGTTTTCTTTTATATCTGCCGATTTAAAATCGAAGTATGTTTTAAAGAATATGCTCGCTGCCCTTACATCTTTTACAGGCAGGTTGATATGGTTTAGTTTCATGATTATATATAAAGTCCAAATATCGATATTTGTAATTATATGATAGCAACCGACCAATACGCTACTTTTGAGACTGAATACCGTGTCCGGCCGGACGATATAGATATGTATCGCCACGTACATAACAGCAAATATTTCGATTACGTACTGGCCGCCCGTTACGACCAGATGGAACGCTGTTACGGCTTGTCGATGGAGCGGTTTTTGAATGAGGGCTTTGGCTGGCTGGTGCGCAGCGTATTTGTTGATTATAAACGCCCGCTGCTATTAGGCGATTATTTTATAGTAAGCACCGGCATTGAAAGCATCGACGAAAAAGTTTGCCGCGTAAAATTCAACATCAAAAATAAGGCAAACAACAAAATTTGCTGCGACGGCTGGTTTGATTTTGTGATGATAACGCTGGCAGACGGAAAGGCATCAAAAATACCCGAACACGTTATTGCGCATTACACATCGTTTAAAAAATAGCAGGCTTGTTATAAATTGCCTTCTATCAGTTCGGCATAAAAATCGGGTAAGTTCAGGCCTGCTGCCCTGACCTGTTGCGGTATCAGGCTGGCCGATGACTGGCCTGGCGTAGTATTGATCTCGATAAAATAAAAATCCTGAGTATCATCTAACAAAATAAAGTCGACACGGGCCATGCCGCGGCAATTCAAACGCAGGTAAACCTCGGTTACTATTTCGGCTATCTGCGCGTTTTGGGCTGCGCTTATGTCAGCCGGTGTGATCTCGTCTGATGCGCCGGCTGTATATTTGGCTTCGTAATCAAAAAACTCTGTTTTACTGATAATTTCGGTAGCAGGCAGCACGGTGATCTTTCCATTTAAACGCGCAATGCCGATGCTAAACTCGCGGCCTTTAATAAACTCTTCGATCAATATCTCATTATCTTCGTGAAAAGCTTTTTCAATAGCTGCCGGTAACTCGGCTACTGTATACACCTTGCTCATGCCCACGCTGCTGCCCCCATTGTTGGGTTTAATAAACAACGGAAATTTCAAGGTTGATGCGATGGTAGCTATATCATGTCCGTCTTTTTTTAATAAACGAATTGACTTAGCCGTATTTAATCCATGAATGCCATGAACAATGGTTTTGGTATAAGCTTTATTCATGGTAATGGCCGATGTGGTAACGTCGCAGGTATTATAGGGGATGTTCAGCATATCCAGATAGCCTTGCATCTTTCCATCCTCGCCGGGAGTGCCATGTATGGTAATGAAAGCAAAATCAAACTTTATCTTTTGATTATTAATGGTCAGGCTGAAGTCGTTTTTATCAATATCAAAGCGCTCGCTACCCTGTTCATAAAACCAACGGTCACGGTTTATTAAAATGGTATAAACCTTATACTTTGCCTTGTCCAAATTATTGGCAATGTTGCTCGCGCTATTCAGAGATACTTCATATTCGCCGGTGAAACCGCCGGCCAAAAGTGCTATGTTTTTCATGGTCATACGGCCAAAGATAAATATTTTTTCAAGCCATATCCTCAATTAATACATTAGTTTTTCAAACCCTATAAATCCGAAATTATCCTTATGTTTGATGCATAATTAAGTATAATATTACCAAACGCCAATGAGTAAATTTGGGTCTTATTTAAAAACTAAATCTTTCCGGAACACGCTTTTATTAGCCATTGGTTCGGTTATAGCCATTGTTTTAATCGCATTTTTCAGTCTCGGTTTTTACACTAATCACGGCTCGGGCATCCCGGTACCCAAACTAAAAGGCTTACCTATTGAAAGGGCTATTGATATATTAAAAAATCAGGGCTTTGATTATCAGGTTGATTCTGTGTATGTGGGCGATGCTGCTCCGGGCACCGTTGTGGAGCAAGACCCTGACCCTGAGACCAATGTAAAAGAAAATCGGAAGATATACCTCACCATGGTTACGCTAAAGGCCCCGCCGGTGGCTTTGCCTGATATTGACCAAATGCCTTATATACAAGCCGTAGCCACCCTGCAAAATGCAGGCCTTAAAGTTGGCGATACCACCTATCGTGCCGATATAGCTTTAAACGTTGTATTAGAAACTAAATTAGCCGGCCAGACTTTAAATAGCGGGCAGCGTATACCTAAAGGCTCGCGCATTGATTTAGTTTTGGGAGACGGCGTGGGTGCAAGCGAAGTTGATGTACCTGATCTGACTAACCTTGATCTGGATGCAGTTCGCTTTGTATTGAAGAATGCTAACTTAGGCATAGGCACCATAACTTATGGGGGGCCTATTACAGACTCAAGCAATGTAATTGTAGTAAGCCAGTTTCCGATGAAGACCGACTCGGCAACCAAGGTAAGCATCGGCACAAAAATCAATTTAACTGTTGCCCAGAGTAAAAGTAATGCAACAAATTGATGCACAAACCTTTAAAAGCAGGTTACAAAGCCACGAACCACTTAACGTGCTTGATGTGCGCGAAGAAATTGAATATCACACCTATAATATAGGCGGCAAAAATATCCCGCTATCTAAACTAACTGAAAAACTTAGCCTGGTGCACCCTAACAAAACCGACGAGATTATTGTTATATGCAAAGCCGGTTTGCGCAGCCAAACGGCGCAAACAATTTTAATGCAAAATGGCTTTACCAACATAATAAATTTAACCGGCGGACTATTAGCGCTACAAAAACTACAGGCTTAAAAACATTCATAACATCATGGCTAAACAACGGGCATCATCAGGCGGTACTTTCAAAAAGTTTATCATTACCCTGGTAGTTTTAATTATACTGGCTTTAGGCGGCACATTAGTGTTTTATTATCTTCGGTATTTCGGTCCGCAAGTTACCGGCAATCAGGAATACCTGTACATCCGCACCGGCTCAAACTTCAATGACGTATACAAAACCATCCGGGACGAAAATATGGTCAGAGACACAGCCACCTTTGCCTGGGCCGCCCGCCAAATGAAATATACAGACCATGTAAAACCCGGCAGATATCGTTTACATGAGGGTATGAGCAACCGTAAACTTATCCGCATGCTGCAATTAGGCGAGCAGGAACCGGTTGATCTGTCTTTCCACGTGTTCAGGACCAAACAACAATTTGTCGCCTTTATAAGCAAAAAACTGGAAGCCGACTCATTGACATTACTACGTTACCTTGATTCGGCCGCTTTTGTAGATCAATTTGGTTTGACTACTGATAACGCCTTTGTAATGATAATGCCCGATTCGTACCAGGTAAACTGGAATATATCGCCTGAGAAATTTTATAAAAGGATGTATAAACATTATGAGCATTTCTGGACAGACCAACGTAAACAGCAAGCCAGGGCAATTAATCTGACTATTCCACAGGTTTCTATCCTGGCTTCGATTGTTGATGCTGAGGCCGTTTATGATGACGAAATGCCTACTATAGCAGGGCTATATCTGAACAGGCTGCGCAAAGGCATGAAACTGGAATCGGACCCAACGGTGATCTTTGCGATGAATGATTTTACCATCCACCGGGTATTGAATAAATACCTTAGCGTTAACTCGCCTTATAACACCTATATGCATACCGGCCTGCCTCCCGGCCCGGTGATGATGCCATCGGTAGCAGCAGTTAAGGCGGTGCTGAACTATCAGAAAAACGATTACCTGTATATGGTTGCCAAAGAGGATTTCTCAAACAGGCATAATTTTGCCACCAACGTCGCGCAGCATAACATTAATGCAGCCAAGTTTCGCAAAGCGCTTACTGAGCATAAGATCATGAAATAATGTTTGAGCACGCTACCAAAATTCGAGTCCGCTACGGCGAAACCGACCAGATGGGCTACATGTACTACGGCAACTATGCGGAGTTTTATGAGGTTGGCCGTGTTGAAATGCTGCGCAGCCTGGGCCTCACCTATCGCGGCATGGAAGAGTCGGGCATTATGATGCCGGTGTTGGAGATGAAATGCAAGTACCTTAAACCGGCACGCTATGATGAGGAGATCACGGTTAAGGTAATTATGGATAAAATGCCGGGCGTTAAAATCCATTTCAGATACGAACTGTTTAATGAAAACGGCGAACTGATTCACCAGGGCGAAACACTACTGGTATTTGTCAATATGAGCACCAATCGCCCGTGTCTGCCATCTGCAGAGTTTCTGGAGAAATTAAAACCATTTTTTGAGTAAATTAGCTTACTAATGAGATGGGTACACCACTTGCTGTTACGTCTGAAACTTTACCGTTCATTTATTCAATGGACAAAGTCTGTTGTATTGCCCGGTTTTGGCAATTTGTCTATCTATGCGGTAACAGTATCGCTCGTCAATGAATTTCTGGAAGATTCGCTAATCAATAAAGCTTCAGCACTTGCTTATAACTTCTTATTGGCCCTGTTCCCGGGCACACTGTTTTTATTTACGCTGATAGCTTATATCCCGGTAGACCGTTTCCAGGAAAAGTTACTGGAATTGCTGCACACCATATTACCCACCTACGCTTACCTGGCTTTTGAAACAACCATCGAGGACATTATCAAGCATCAGAACGCCGGCTTGCTGTCCCTGGGTTTTATTACCGCATTATACTTTGCTACCAACGGCGTAAGCAACCTGATGCGGGCCTTTAACAATTCGTCGCTCATTTTAGAGAAACGTACCTGGTTAAAGCGACGCGTTATAGCCATGCTGCTTACCATAGTTATCACTATTGCCCTGATTGTGGCCATAGCTATCATGATTGCCGGCGAAAGCGTGATAGGCTACCTGCAGGCCCATATTGCCAGCAACAGCCACTTTTGGATTCATGTGCTCACCGTGTCGCGCTGGGTTATTATTGTTACGATATTTTTTGTGACTATATCGCTGCTGTACCGCTACGGGCCTTCGCATAAGTTGAAATGGCCTTTTCTGAGTCCAGGCTCTATCCTGGCTACCGGGCTGGCCATATTAACATCGATGGGGTTTACTTATTATATTAATCACTTTGCCTCATACAATAAGATCTATGGCTCTATCGGCACCGTGATTGTGGTCATGTTATGGCTGTTTCTAAACTCAGCTATCTTGCTTATCGGTTTCGAATTGAACGCCAGCATTGATCTTTCTAAGCGGAACATTAAGGTAATAAAACAAAAACACAACAATTTCAAGACCGAAAAATTGGTAAAATAAAAAATAATAAACTCACTTTCAATTACTTATCACCATTTTAAAGATTTGTTAAAAAAAGTGAAATTCAGATTTGCCAATTCGGGCCGGATTTGTACTTTTGTCCCCGGAGAGTTGGCAGAGTGGTCGATTGCGGCAGTCTTGAAAACTGTTGACTGTAACAGGTCCTGGGGTTCGAATCCCTAACTCTCCGCATTATAAAATGCCCATTGCTTTATGTAATGGGCATTTTTATTTAATACATGCAAAGATGGTAGCAATTACACATCTTTTTTGCACCAAAGTAATTTTAATATCTATTGCCCGCCTTCACATCAACCTTATTATTATTATTAGCTTACCTCCGATCTAACATGGTTCCAATTTTATATCCAAGTAAAATTGGGTGACTAAACCTTCTTAGAATTGTTTTGAAACTGTTGATAATAAAAGAACGCTGTTAGCTTTAAACTTCTCGAATTTATAAATTGGTTTAACAGGTTAAGCAAGTAAGTCCAACTGAATAAATCTTACAAATTATAAAAACAGAGGGTACGGGTTGCGGAAAAAGCAGTTTCCCATTTTTGCATTGATCCCCCCCTGTACTCACAGTATTAGACCAATGTTATCCTTGACTGTCAACCTGAGCATATAAAACTTATAATTATTTTAGTTAATGGTTTTGGACTATATATTAATTGCCTTTGGATGCACATCCGCTTACAGGTAAAATGTGGATAGGGATATCGTTAACGACGGCGGCTAATAAAATAAAGATGTCTATATTCCTTAATAAATGTTATCGATTACATAAAATCCAAGTTTAAACGCAATCGATACCGGCAAGGATTGCGTTAATTTTTATGTCAAAAAACTTAAACAAAGCTTTTTAAATAGTTAATATCGGTAATCCAATTGACCTATAAACCGATTAATAATTAAATAATGACCCGAATCTGTATAAGCGTTTCGCGCCATTGGCGAGTAGTATTCCTATAAAATAATTTAAAGAAAAACAATAGTAAACGGCATATAAAAATGCTGTATGGGAAGCCTATTGCCACGCTGTTTCGCCCCAAAACAGCCGATATGCCCTGATTCAGTCAGCAATCAACCAATTAGAAAAACTAAAACAATTATGAAAAACACACTTGTAAAAAAAAGAACAATTAAGTACATGTTGGGCGCAAGCGCTATGCTATTGGGCATTAACGTTATCGTATCCTGTAAAAAAACAGTAGACGCGGTTCCTCCAGAGCCGGTAATAATTAATTCCATATCAGATTTCGAAATGGTAAAGGATTCGACTGATGCATTTAAATATTTCTTTAAGAACTTGTCCTCTAAATACAAAAAAGTTGAATGGCGCTTTGGTGACGATACGCTGACCAATGAAATCAACCCTACACACATTTACGCAACAACAGGAAATTATAAAGTAAGCCTGCGAACCATTTCATCAACCGGTGCCGTTTCAGAAAAGCTAGTTATTTTAAATATTGCCGCCGATAGTGTAATGAAGTTTACAACGGAGAGAACAGAGGTACTTAACCAGGTTAAATTTGGCATAGCGAGCAAGTCACCTGTAGCTTCCATTTTATGGACATTCAACGATAGCACACCCGCGGTTACCAGTACAGAATTGAATCCGGTAAGGACTTATGTACCTGGGGCATTCAATACTGTTACCGCGAAAATTATTACGACCAGCGGCTCAGTAGCCAGCCTTACCACTAATAATGCAACTACTGAAGGTATATTGCAAGAAATAACCCAGTCACGCACAGATTACACTACCTCGGCCGAGAACACTTTAAATACCAATGAAAATTCGCCTAAATTATTGGACGGCAATATAACCACTAAATATACAATGGGTGGAAAAACCGGGCGCTTATTTAATTATCCGCTAATTATTACCTTGAATTACGGCACACCGCAAATGGTTAAAAGCTATTGTGTTGGCAACTCGAATGACCTCCCGGTACGCGACCCCAAAGCCTGGCGTGTGGAAGGATCTAATGACGGTGTGACCTGGGAAATCTTGGATACCCGTACCATGACTAAAAATTTTTATGACCAGATGACAGCCCTTGGTGCTACCAGCGACGCACAGCGTTTTAAACAACTGTTTTTTTATAGTATAGCTACCCCTAAGCCATTCACTAAATACAGATGGGTCATCACCGCGAACTTTGGCGATTCGGCAATGCAGGTAAATGAATTTAAATTATATAAGTAACCACCATCCACCATATATAAATGCAGCAATGCCCGCAATTTTGCGGGCATTTTTTTTGCAGCACAAATGACAATCATTAAATCTAAGATCGAACAATATTAAACAGGTTGTTCAATATTATTAACTATAATGTATTTGAATTATTTATTAAAAATAAGAAATCAGCACTGATCAATGTTCTGATTGACCGGGAATTTCAGGAACGCCTGGATCGTCGAGAACTTGTACAGTAGTAATTGGGCCTAATGTCTTCCAGTCTTGCATTACCCAGACAACCTTCTTATCCTTAGTAACTTCTACCATTTGCGGCCCCTTGCCATCATTGTCGCCGCGAGATGTAAAAATGGTATTTCCATTAGCTAAACGAGTACAAGTTTGCGGTGCTGTAGCAAATTGATATGCCTGTGGTAGGGCTGTTTTGG
>DATCXS010000049.1:0-5795 GCA_036565645.1 Mucilaginibacter sp. | reverse complement strand
CCAAAACGATTGATCGTCTGTGGGGCATATTCTACATATTTTCCTTTGTAATCTCCTGAAACATAATGGGCATCAACATAAGAAAAGGAATTATAAAAACTAAATTCACCAATAGAACTGCCAGGGAACAGGGCTTTAGTGATATTAAACTCCACATAAGTTTCAATACCCTGATGCACACTGTTAGCGATATTGGTACGGTATAAATAAGGTGTCCCACTGGCATCAGATAACCCGGTAACACCAATCCGGTTATTGTAACGCAAATAAAAACCGCTGACATCAAAATTCAGGTAATTTTTAACCGAGCCTCTCCATCCCAGATCTGCATTATAGCCGTTGGCATCTTTCAGATTGGGATCTATTTTCGTGGCCGAACCGAATGGAGTAAGTTGGTCATAAGTTACGGGACGATATGCCTGCGAAATATTGGCATATACATTTGTCTTTCGAGTAGTTAAAAACTGTGCACCTATGCCAAATAAAGCAAAATTACGTGTTCTTGAAGCATTGGCGGTCTGTGTTATATCGTTGTCAATATAGCCATCAGTAGCCGACTTCAGGTACTCATATCGAAAACCAGGTGTAACCGACAGCTTTTTACCAAAGCGGAAGATATTTTCTACAAAAGGTGCAATGTTAGTAGTCTTAAAGTTTAAGTTATAGCCATAACGCGGATCGACCAGTGTAAGGTCGAAATCAGATCCGGTGGTACCCTCGCCTCCACCTTCTCTTTTCATTTTGCCGTAAAACAATCGGATACCCGCGGCTAGTGTATTCCTGGTTTGCCCAATTTCGTAATCAGATGAAAGACGTGCCTCGGTGGTAACAGCATGAAATATCTCCCGTTGTACTTCCCGGTTAACCGGCTGCAATGTTACTGTACTTATGCTGTCTGGTGTGCCTGGCCCCCCATCTTCATTTTTCCAAACCAGGTTTCGGGAACTAAATTGGTAAGCCGATGTTACCGACAATTTGGTAGCCGGAGAAAATTGGTAACCCAATTTGCCGGTTAAGATATTCCAGGGACTATTAAGCCAGTTCCTGGCCCTGTAAGAAGCCCGGCTATTTAAATTAAATTGATCGTCATCAAATCCACCGGCCATATGGATCCGGTTTCTCAGAATTGAATACTCCAATCCCAATTTCAATTTCTCGTTAGCCTGATAATTCACACCGGCAAAACCAGAAACCTGTTGAAAATCAGAATTTGGCCGCCATCCTTGTATGCCTTTATATTGAATAAAGCTGTAATACTTCCATTTGCCTAACGTTCCGCCTGCTGAAATAAAGGAATTAAAAAGACCAAAGCTTCCTCCGGTTTGCTGAATGTTTATGGCAAGTGGATTATCAATGGGGCCTTTTTTCATTATGTAATTAATGACTCCACCAAATTGGGGGCCAAATTGCAATGAAGCTGCTCCCCGGGTAACTTCGACTCTTTCTACGGCCTCCAATGGCGGCAGATAATAAGTTTCGGGATAACCAAAAATATCAGCGGTTACATTATAACCGTTTTGGCGGATATTGGTCTCAACAGATTGTGTAGGGTTTAAGCCTCTGAAGCCAATACCGTTTGACGGGAAACCGCTGCCTTCTGTCTCTGAATAATTTGCACCGGGAATGCGGCCCAACACCTGTCGTGGATTATTTTGTGCTGTATTAGCATTCAGACTGTCTAAAATAATTACTTCTGTTTTTTTACCTGCGTAAATGATTCCGTCATGAACATCTTTAAGATGGCCCATTCCTTTAATGGCTTCATAACCTTTTATAACTATCTCATTCAATTGATTTCCATTTTTGCTTGCTGCGTGGCCCTTTTTTGGCGATGTGCCAGTTTGTGCCAGGGCAGGCAAAGACGCAAGGATGAAAAAGAGGAATGAAAACTGTGACTTTTTTAAAAAATGTAGAGTAGAGATCATGTTATTTAGACTAAATAAAAATTGTGCAATTATAGCACTAATTTAGAATTAATCCAAATTAAACAGTGGTATATACAACCTAACCTTCGGAACAATTACTTTCATCTATAGTACTGTCGCATCCGCATCAGTAAATATGTATATCACACCCTACAACGGCAAAAAATTATCGGTGGTTAATTTTAAATCTGACGACAGTGAAATTACGCTGAGCTTGAATTTATATCAAAGCGGGTTGTCTCTTGATTACTGCTAAACCTAAAAATTATATTATGAAGTTAGATTTAAAATCTACGTAAAGCGTCTGGTTAGCGGTGGCAGACAATTTAAAACCGCAGTGCGCATATTTCTTTGATTTTGTTTAGATTAGTTTAAACAATATCCGGCCACCAGGCCGTAAACTAATCTTAAAACCAATGGAAAGAAGAGAATTTATAGCCACCGGCGCTATCGCCGCCACCAGTTTCACCATCCTGCCAGGGGGAACCCTTTTTGCTAAAGCTAATGATAAAGTGCGTCTGGGCTACATCGGCGTGGGCGATCGCGGTATGAGTCATATCTCTGAGGGTACTTTGCGCAGCGATGTAGAGATTGTTGCTGTATGCGATATCCAGGAGCGATCATTAAAAAGATGCCGCGAGTTTATTGCCAAAGCGGGCCGACCTAAAGCTACTGAGTATACCGGCGGACTGGATGCTTATAAAAAACTTCTGGAGCGCAAAGATATTGACGCGGTTATCATTGCCACACCCTGGCAATTTCATCATCCGCAGGCTATTGACGCCATGAAAGCCGGTAAATACGTCGGCTGCGAAGTAATTGCGGGGCTGACGGTCGAGGATCATTGGGACATCGTTAATACCTCCGAAAAAACCGGAATGCCTTATATGACGCTGGAAAACGTTTGCTACCGCCGCGATGTAATGGCGACACTGAACATGGTACGCCAAAATGTTTTTGGCGAAGTAATACATGTAGAGGGCGGCTATCAGCATAACCTGCGCAATGTGCTGTTTAACAATGGCAAAGACGATTATTCGGTAGGCCCTGAATATGGTCCCTCGACCATCAGCGAGGCGCAATGGCGCACACAGTTTAACATTGATCAGGATGGTGATCTCTACCCGACACATGGCGTTGGCCCGTGTATGCAATATATTGATATTACCCGTGGTAACCGTTTCACCAATATGGTCTCTGTCAGCAGTAAGGCGCGCGGGTTAGCGGCTTATGTCGAGGAAATAGCTCCTGGCAATAAAAATGCAAAGATCAATTACAAAAATGGGGACATCACCCAAACTATGATCAACTGCGCCAATGGCGAAACGGTATTATTAACACATGACACGCATTTGCCAAGGCCTTATTCATTAGGTTTCAGGATCGACGGCACACAGGGTATTTGGATGGATGTAAATCAAAGCATCTATATCGACCACAAAACTAAAAAGAACGATACCTGGGAGCCTGCACAACCCTGGCTTGATAAATACGACCACCCCCTTTGGAAAAAATATGCCAATGACGCAGCCGGTGCGGGCCATGGCGGAATGGACTGGTTTGTGTTCAACGCCTTTATCCTGTCAGTAAAAGAAAAGAAGCAAACGCCTATTGATGTATATGATTCAGTTACCATGAGCGTGATCACGCCGCTATCCACAAAATCATTAAAAGAGGGCAATGCGCCGCAACAGTTCCCCGACTTTACCCGTGGTAAGTGGAAAACCCGCAAAAACAATTTCGCGCTGGATGATAGTGGGTTTTAAAATTTTTTGAACTCTACTTTTTGTCATCGCGTAGCGTGGTTCCGATAACTATCGGGGCGCGAACTTTGCATCCTTGTGATTGCTTGGTCGTTTCTCCCGCAATGACCATATTATGTCCGCGACTTCCGTTCGCTTTGATAAACAGCGGGTTCAGCACCATTGTTCTTGCCGTCAGGTGTCTCCAGTGCAGCATGGGGCTTATCACTTTTTTCAAAGGTTTTAAGGCCATTCTCCAAGTCGGCTTGCGAGAGGGTATCCTTATCGTCTTGTTGTTCTTCTTTTTCTTTCATAGGGATGATGAGATAGTAAAGCCGCTGGGATATAGTTGATATAATATGTGTTTAGTATAACAACAAGAGCATGTATTGGTTTGGAAAATCATGAGATCCATACGCGCAATTCCTTGCTTATGTATAGATATCTCCCTATGATTGAGAGAAACGCTGTAGTTCGATAAATTAAATTATGACTGGATATAACTCTTCAATTGCTCAATAGTATCCACATGCGAGAGGATAGTCTCGGTAACCACATCACTCATAGAGATGATACCGCGAAGCTCGTTGTAATCAAAAACAGGCAGATAGCGCATCTTTCCGTCGCTCATAATATGCATACAGTGATCAATGGTGTTATCAGGCAGCAGCCTGGGCAGATTGGTGCTCATGATCTCGCCGACGGTGGTATGGTCAGACGAACGGCCTTCCAGTATAACTTTACGGGCATAGTCCCTTTCGGTAAGGATACCGGCGTATTCGCCATTTTCGGTAATTACTATCGAGCCGATATTACGGTCGGCCATTAGCCTTAAGGCATCTAACACTACTGTAGTGGCATCAACAGTAACCACGTTACTGCCTTTGCGGGCAAGTATGTCTGAAACTTTTCGCATAGCATTCGGGCTTGTGTGTGAACTGATTATACCAAATATAATCAATGTGAAATAAAAAGCGCCTCATTTTGAGGTGTTTATATTAACATTTGTGGAGTATTATTGTTTGTTGCGAATTAGTTAGCCCGTTTAATCAGGAATTGACGCTGATATTCCATAGGCGTTTGCCCTTTTACGGCTTTGAATTTCCGGTTAAAATACGATATGTTGTTAAACCCGGCCTCTATACTTATCTGCGATATACCGAGATTGTTATTCTGCAGCAGCTTGCAGGCATAGCCGATACGCAGATCTATCAAAAACTCAGACAACGTCTTACGCGTAAACTTCTTAAAATACCGACAAAAGGCAGAGGGAGACAAAAACGCTACCGAGGCAACTTCATCTAAAGAGAGCTCCCGTTTAAAATTATCAAGAATATAATCATACACCTTGCTCATGCGGGTTGACTCGTCGACATTCAATCCATGCAGAAAGCCAGGGCTTGAAAGCAGCGAATAATTGGGAGCTACTGATAAAGTATGCAAGATATCCAGCAGCGAAATCACCGTCTCCGTTGGGCTTTTAGTAACCAGCGTATTCATTTTTTGTGTGATGATGGCAGTAGTCTCCTCATCAAACACAATACCCTGCGCCGAGCGCTGCAGCAGGTCTTTGATCTGCTTAAAGTGCTTGCGATCAAAAAAGCCCGGTCCCAGGAAATTTTCGTGGAATTGTATCACAATTTGCCGTATAGCCTCGTTTTTACTCAAGCCGCGGGTATAAAAGGTATGCGGCAAATCGGCACCGAACATGCACAGGTCGGGCCCGTTAAATTCGGTAATGCTGTCGCCCACCATTCGCTGGCCCGAACCTTCTAAAATCAGAATAATCTCGAACTCGGGGTGAAAATGGAACGGAAAATCGTTATACTTAAATTGCTCTTCCTTTATAACAAACAGATTGTCAGGACTTACAATGTTCTCGCGGAAAATCCTCATAACGTTGCAGCTTACCCATATGGTCGCAAACTAAGCTACTAATTTGATTTGAATAATAGTGCGATAAATTTTGACGTACCTACCGTATTGGGTCACGGCCGGTAAAGCAAACATCAATACCCATGCTTCTTAAATGGCCGGCTAAAAAAATCATCTACTATGCGGTTAAATTCATCGCGGTGCTCAATAAGCGTGGGATGGCCGGAGTTGGGTACTATCCACAAACAGGCAT
>DATCXS010000090.1:0-3207 GCA_036565645.1 Mucilaginibacter sp. | reverse complement strand
CAGCCATTATAGACCCTGATCCTGTAATTTTCATGGAGTCAGAATTAATGTATGGCGATAAAGGCGAAGTCCCTGAAGAAACTTATTATATCGAGATAGGCAAGGCTGCGGTTACTAAACAAGGTACTGATGTTACTTTGGTAGGTTTTGGTAAGATCATGAAAGTAGTTAATGCTGCCGCTGCCGAATTGGAAAAAGAAGGCATCAGCGCCGAGGTTATCGACCTGCGCACCGTGCGCCCTATCGATTATGCTACAGTTATCGAGTCGGTCAAAAAAACCAACCGCTTGGTATTGGTTGAAGAAAGCTGGCCTTTAGGCTCTATCGCTACCGAGATCGCCTTCAAAGTACAAAAGGATGCGTTCGATTATTTAGATGCCCCCATACTGCGTATTATGGGTGGCGATGTTCCGCTGCCTTACGCTCCGACGTTGATCCAGGAATACCTGCCAAATCCAGAGCGCGTTATCAAAGCGGTTAAAGAAGTATTGTACGTCACCAAATAGTTGTTAGGTACATCAATATTTAAAAAGCCACCCGATTTATCCTGCTCTTTATTGTTCAAGTCTATGATTTCGAACAATAATTTAATTGCATAACTACTTAGGGTCGCGTAGCGACGCAAGATCTGGAACCGGCTTAATAATTGATGGCGATAATGAGTCTGGTAATCAGGCTTTGCCGGGCTGGCGCAAAAAGTTTTGATGCTACTTCGTTCTCAATTGAAGTGGCCGCTGTATTGATTATTGCACCATTTTATTAGCGCAGCATGAGCTGGCAAAAGCTTCGGGTTTAGCTTTAAATACAAAGCCCATGCTTAAAATGTAACCCATTGCTTCGTGCAGCGCCTGGTTCGATTTAAACATGGGGTTGGTATTAATATCGGCGTGTACCTCCAGATCAACGTCATACAGATCAAGCAAATCGCAAAGTTTGTATGAAATATCAATCGACTTTTGCACCTCGGTAAGCATGCGCTCCTTGATACTCATTTTTTGCGCGGTACGCTCCTGGTGGATGTACATGAATCCGCCGCGTCCTTCGCGTAAAAAAACAATAACGGTGGCAAAGTCAGTAATGGCTCCCTTTACCTGCGAGTCGGTACCGATGCATACTTTAAGCTTATTTCCCTGCAGGGTTTCGCGCTCAATGGTCTTTTCAACTTCTTCAATAATGGGCGATTGGAGGACCTCTCCACTAAATTTTCTCCATGTCATAAAGTACGTTTTTAGTATAATGTTAATGCATATTTTAAAGATAAAGCACAACACCCCATAAAAACGTACCTTATGATGATTTATTTGTTAACATTGTTCTATATATCAACAGGTTAACAATAATCGCGGCGAAGATCTTATCGTTTTTTGATCTCGACCCTGCGGTTTCTCACACGGCCGGCCTCAGTACTGTTATTGGCAATCGGTTGTTTATCGCCATAGCCTTTAACGGTCAGGTTAGCTGCATTTACGCCCGAATTAGCCAGGTATGCTTTTACAGATGTTGCTCTTTCGATAGACAATGCCATGTTATGTGCGTCGGTACCTTCGGCTGAGGCATGGCCATTAAGCACAAATTTCGCAGACTGATCTTTTTTCATCTCGGCGGCCGCTTTGTCCAGTCTTGGGTAAGATTCGGTTTTCAGTATGCCTGAGTTAAATTCAAACTGTATGTTGGCAAAGTTATAGTCGGGTTTTTCAGGAGCAGGTGCCGGAGCCGGTTTTTGTACAGGGGCAGGTGCCGGTTTTGGTGCAGGCGCAGGTGCGGGAGCTTCGGTCTCAACAGGCACAGCTGCAACCGGCTTTGGTTTTTTTGCCTTGCAGGCGTCTAACAAAATAACAACTGATAATACGGAAACAGATAAAGAAAGAACTTTTACAAATTTCATAATTGTAACGGATTGTTTGGTTTAAAACGGGTTTTAAAAATAGATATTGTACACAATACACTGGTTAATATCGGCAGCTAAGATATTTTAATATTGTTTGAGGCTAAAGACAAGGTTATTAACAAATAAACATTTTGCAGGTTAATCCCTGATATAAATCAAGAACATTATAGTTTTGGAGAAGCCTGACAGCCCGAAAGTGTTGCCGGGAAATAACGTTGAATTTGCAGGATGGCCTGCACCCAGCGGCCGAAAGCTATAAGGTTATAGCCAAAATGTATGACCGCTAATTAAAAGTTTATGGTAATGCCATTGCGAACAATGGCGCAACTAACCGGGATACCCCCGTTAGCTACGCTTAGCACGCAATGGCAGTTTTTATACGGTAACTGTTAATGTAGTACCGGTGATGGCTACGGCGTATTGTTTAAGGGCGCGTGTTGCGGGCCCTTGTATCAAGGCCCCCGTTTTACTAAACTCGCTTCCATGGAGCGGACAAATAAACATACCCTGGCTGTTGTTATAATTAATGGATGTACCCTCATGTGTACAGGCTACCTGCACTGCGGTGAATGAACTCACCACATTACCACCGCCCAATCGAACAATTATAATACCATGGCTTACGGTTTGGTCGCCGATGTTTTTAATTGACGAGTTTAGGTCAATATCAATCGTCGTGCCTGTTGCCGGCAGATTATCACCGTTTGAAGGGCCGGGGCTACCGCTTTTACTGCATGATATTATGCTGCAACCCATACACACGGCAAGGCTGCCAATGCCCAGTTTGGTTAAAAATTCATTACGTTCCATGTTAGCTTAATAAGGGGGAACCCGTTGTTATTCTTCTTTCATTTTTTTGTGCTTACCGCTAAAGTCGAACATACGCGAAATGGTGAAACCAATACGGTATTGACCTCTTGAGTAACGCTGTTGAGACCTGCTCAGCATATTCATTTCAGCGACAGAGTTGGCATTGGTAATATTTACCGTAAATACGTGCCCTCCGGTTTCAACCTCATAACCAAAACCAAGGGGGTCTTTGAAGCTATAAGTGTTGTTTCTGAAGTTAGAAAAAGGATGCGCATAATCAATAATAAACCCGGTATGATTAGTCAGCTTTATACGGGCTGCCGCTTGCAATGAGAAAAATGATTGCTCGTCATTAGCAGGACTTATCGGGAATGCTGTGTTTTGACGAAGGTAACTTGGTGCCACCTGTAGGGAAACCGCCGATGCAAATTTATGCGCTATAATTGCCTGAGCAAAATATGATAACCTGCTGCTAAAGGTAGGAAACGTTGCGCCCTGATATGGCTGGG
>DATCXS010000287.1:0-4404 GCA_036565645.1 Mucilaginibacter sp. | reverse complement strand
CGCCCAAAAAAAAGCCACTGCTTTTGATGAATCGGTAAGCGATGAAGAACTGGTACTTACCGCCGATACCATTGTGAGCATTGACGGTCATATCCTGGGTAAACCAGATTCGGAACAACATGCAATAGAAATGCTGCAAATGCTGTCAGGCAAAGTGCATCAGGTAATTACCGGCGTTTGCCTGTATTATAAACAGCAATACCATAGTTTTTACGATGTCTCTGACGTTACCTTCCGCACACTGACCAACGAGGAGATACGCAACTATGTTACCAAATACAAACCCATGGACAAAGCCGGCTCATACGGTATCCAGGAGTGGGTAGGGGTAACGTCTATTGTAAAGATCAATGGCTCGTACACCAACGTAGTAGGATTGCCTACTGAGAAGTTGTATCAGGCATTGATGAAACTTTAAGTGTAGTTTAACTACAGTTGTTATCTCACACGTAGTGTCTTTGCTACAACTTATCAGGTGCTAATTGTAGTTAGCAATAATACCGGAGTGAACTAAAAAAATTCAGAAAAAGCATTTTTCAACACTTAGGTTACCTTTTTTATGTTTTATTTTGTTTCATATTGTTTCACACGATTTTTATAATTCATTGATAATTAATTTAGTATATAAAAATCTTGTTTCATCTGTTTCGCATCCGCATGAAACAAAACATTAATCTACCTTCAAACTATTATTCTTCCGGTTCAAATCAGGTAAAGCATTATCCGGGTCGATGGTTACTGATTCTGCTGCACTTGTGGTGTTGATAGTAAAGGTAGTGACCTTATTTTGCAGCCAGGTTTCAACCGGCAGATACATGCGTTGCTTACTGCCGTTCTTTAGTTTTACTTCAACAGTGAAAGGCATAGCCATCGGCTCTTTGTTCACAACGGTTACTTCAATACCATAAGCCGGGCTGTCTTTTACATATTTTGCTTTGGTTAATGCCAGGTCCAAACTGTAATTATTATAGTACCAGCCGCGCCAAAACCACGACAGATCTTCGCCCGCACCGTTTTCCATCGAACGGAAGAAATCATCAGGACGCGGGTGCTTATAGGCCCATTTACGAATGTAGTTTTTAAAAGCGTAATCAAACCTATCCTTACCCAAGATCTGCTCACGCAGTAATATCAACCCAAAAGCTGGTTTGAAATAAGTGATTGGGTGGCGATATTTTTCCGGGATAGCGTCGGGAGCAGTCATAATGATAGGTGCTTCGGGGGCGCTGATGACCTGCGCTATCTCATCAGCCGGATTGCCACCGCCAGGTGCGTATTCGCCATCGCGTTTAGGCGCGTATTCACCCTTGTTAAATACGTCAGACGCATAGACATCAATAAACGTATTAAATCCTTCATCCATCCAGGCGTAACGGCGCTCGTTGCTGCCCACAATCATCGGGAACCAGTTATGGCCTATCTCGTGTGCAGTAACCCAAAACAAATCCTTGGTTTTATCGGTAATGCCGTCAAATAATATCCCCGGATATTCCATACCTGCGGCTATACCGGCCTCATTTATCGCGCAAGGATAAGGATAGGTATACCATTTGGCCGAGAAGTGTTCTATCGCGCCTTTCAAGTATTCAGTTGATCTGCCCCAAGCATCATTGCCGGCACTCTCCACAGGGTAAACAGACATTGAGAGCGACTTTTTACCACCGGGCAGGTTTATCCTCGCCGCATCCCATATAAATGCTTTAGATGCACCAAAGGCCACATCGCGGGTATTATACATCTTAAAGTGCCAGGTCAAAGTGCCCTTATTTACCGGCCGCGAAGATGCCTGCGTAACTTCGTCTGCCGAGCGGATCATGATAGTCTTGTCACTGTTTTTCGCAACGTTATAACGAGCCACTTGTTTGGCGGTAAGTACTTCGTTTGGGTTAACCAACTCGCCAGAGCCGGCAACGATCATATCCCACGGAACTGTAACACTGTAGTCGATATCGCCATACTCGCAATAAAACTCGCCGCTGCCCAAAAAAGGCAAGGTATCCCATCCCTGCGAATCATCATATACACACATCCGCGGAAACCATTGGGCAATCTCATAGATCTTGCCATTTTTGGTATTGGTATAGTCGGTACGCGCGCCAAAGGCACCTGGAATAGCGTAATGGTATTTGATTAGCAGGTTGATCTTACCGCCATTTGCAGCAAGCGCCCGCGGCAGGCGTATCTGCATACGGGTATCTGTAACTACATAGTTGGCAATCTCAGTTTTGCCATTTAGTACAATACTAACCGACTCTAACTGATAGCCCATTGTATGATCGGCAGCTTTTGGCTCGTTGCCGGTGACAAAGTTAGAGCGGGCATCTTTTTTGTAAGTATTCTGATCTAACTGCAGCCACAGATACTGCAAATTGTCAGGGCTGTTGTTGGTGTAAGTGATATTTTCGGTAGCCGAAAGGGTTTTAGTTATGGTATCAATTTTGGCTTTAAGCAGATAGTCGGCACGGTTTTGCCAGTACTTTGGGCCAGGATCGCCGTTTACGGCATGAAACTCGTTACCCTTTTCGGTATGAAAGGCAGGCGAGAATAAATTAGCCGGAATGTAGTTTGATGCTTCTGCATCATTGACTTTGCGATCTTTTTTTTGTGCTTGCGATGTAAAGGCTAATAGCAGGCCGGCGCCCGCTAAAAAGTATTTTAGTTTCATGCGTGTCGGGTTAAGGACAGCAATATACAAAATTACGTTTGATGCTGATCCATCATCTCGGCCAGTACGCCCTCTTTTAATGAGTAGGTTGACATACAAACGCGCTTAATAGCTAAACGCGCTATGATAAAGCGGGTAATCAGTGATGCCACCACTATCATATCCACCCGGATTGGGATTATGCCTTTGGTGTTTCTGCGTTCATTGTGCGATGAATGGATTAGTTTTTCAATCAATGACAACAGGGCATTCAACTCAAAATCATAGTTTTTGATGTTCAGGTCAAAATAATTGTTCCTGCTGCGTTCGTTCAATTCAGCAAAGGTCTCAAAAGCGCCCGACGAGCCGATCAGTAGGTCTACCGGATACTTAGAAGCGACAGCGATTAGGCTGGTCAAATGTTCTTCAAGATACAGGTTAAGCGCCTGTATGGAATCCTGCGGAATCGGGTCATCGCGGTGGAACTTGTCCATTAACCGCGCAGCGCCAATTTCAAAACTTTGTTTCCAAAGGATGCTGTGCTCGTTACCTAAAATAAATTCCACACTGCCGCCACCAATATCCATGATAAGCGTTGTCTGGTGTGTAATGCCGCCCGCCAGTTTAACGCCCCGGTAAATGTATTCGGCTTCCTGCACGCCGTTAATAAGTTCTATATTAATGCCGGTTTTGTCTGCAACCTCATCAATAAACGCCTGGCCGTTACATGCATTGCGCAGGGCCGAGGTAGCTATGGCCCGAACATTTTTGACATTATATTTACGAATATCCTCACCAAATTTTTCCATCGAGGCTATACCGCGATCATACGATGCTTGCTGGATAACGCCTTTGTTAATGCCGCCTTCGCCCAGTTTAACTGAATCATGCTCGTGTACCAGCGCTTTATAATCAGACGCGCAGCCTTCGGCAATCAGCAGGTGGAACGTATTCGTGCCGAGGTCCATTACGGCAATGCGTTTGCTCATGGGGTTTAGTTTAAAATGTGTTTCGTCGTAAAAATACATTCAAACAAACGCTTTTAAGCACAATTTGTGTGCTGGCGAATAATATTATTTAGACACGATATTATATTTGCCCCAAAAATCGGTTTTTACCTTACCTTTCAGCTTTCAACCTTTATTCAAAATATTCCTTCATCCGTTCAAAGAAACTTTTCTCGTTTTTGCCTGGATTGGGTTTAAAGTTAGGCGAGTTCTGCAATTTCTCTAACAGCGCACGTTCTTCGTTGCTTAGTGCTTTTGGTGTCCAGATATTGATGTGGATCAGCTGGTCGCCGCGGTGGTATGAATTAACCTCGGGGACGCCTTTGCCTTTTAAGCGCAGTATTTTACCGCCCTGCGTTCCCGGATCAATTTTGATCTTAGCCTTGCCGTCTATAGTAGGTACTTCAACGCTGGTGCCTAAGGCTGCATCAATAAAAGTGACGTGCAGATCATAGATTATATTATTGCCATCGCGTTTTAAAGTTTCGTGCGGGATTTCCTCGATCAGGATGATCAGATCGCCCGGAACACCGCCACGTGGGGCAGCATTACCTTTGCCGCTCATGCTTAACTGCATGCCTTCGCTTACGCCGGCAGGTATATTAATGCTGATAGTTTCTTCGCCGCGTACAACGCCGTCGCCATGACAAACACTACATTTTGAAGTGATCACAGTACCCTCGCCATTACAGGTAGGGCAGGTGCTGGTTGTTTGCATCTGGCCCAAAATGGTGTTGGTTACCCGTCTGACAG
>DATCXS010000164.1:0-2379 GCA_036565645.1 Mucilaginibacter sp. | reverse complement strand
CCGCCAAAACAAATGGCATGTAGCGCATTATGGCCCGCCATCAAAGTTTGGCTATAAGGATATCATTCCGCTTTGGAAAGCTGAGAAATGGGATCCTGATAAGCTGATGGCGCTTTATAAAAAAGCCGGTGCCAAATATTTTGTGAGCATGGGCACACACCACGATAACTTTTTTCTTTGGAAATCAAAACTGCACAAATGGAACGCGTACAATATGGGGCCGCATAAAGATGTCGTAGGGTTGTGGCAAAAAGCCGCTAAAAAGCAGGGACTTAAATTTGGCGTATCAGAACATTTAGGCGCCAGCTATACGTGGTTCCAAACGGCCCATCGTTCCGACAAAACCGGCGAGTACAAGGATGTTCCGTACGATGGTAACGACCCGCAATATGCCGACCTCTATCACCCAAAAGCCGCACCAGATGACCATGATTGGTTAAGCAAAAATCCCGAGTGGGCCAAAGAATGGTATGGGGAGATAAAAGAATTGGTAGACAACTATCATCCCGACCTGCTGTACTCAGACAGTGGCTTCCCGTTTGGCGATGTGGGCCGTAGCATGGTAGCTAATTTTTATAATGGCAATATCGCTTACAACAACGGCAACATGACTGCCATATATAATTGCAAGCAAACATCTAACGGCACCTGGGTAGAAGACCTGGAAAGAGGGGTACAAGATGCGATCAATCCGTACCCATGGCAAACCGACACCTCGATAGGCGACTGGTTTTATCAAACCGGCCAAAAATATAAAACCGGCACCGAGGTTATTCAGATGCTGGTGGATATTGTGAGTAAAAACGGCAACCTGCTCATCAACATCGTACAAACCCCTGAGGGCGACCTGGAACCCGATGTACTCAAAATTGTTAATGAAATAGCCGGTTGGATGCCGCAAAACGGTGCAGGGATTTATGGCACCCGCCCCTGGAAGGTTTACGGTGAGGGGCCATCAACCATTAAATCTAACATGAAAAAAGGTCCGTTTAGCGGGTTGAGTGATACCCGTCCTTATCAGGCATCAGACATACGGTTTACCACCAAAGGCAACAAGCTGTATGCGTTTTGCATGGAAAAACCTGAGGGCGATATCCGCATCACGTCGTTAGGTAAAAACTCAAAACTGAATGATAAAAAGATAGCCAAGGTATCGTTGTTGGGCAGCAAGCAAAAACTGAAATGGAGCCAGCAGGATGATGCATTGGTAATTACCAAACCGGCTACCTTGCCTAACTGGACAGTACAGGGTTTTGAAATAGCGTTGGATTAATACGGCAAATAATTTTTTTAATAAAATACCCCCCGGATAACAACTTATTAAACATTTATTGGTTAAACCTTTAGTGCAGGGCAGATAAGTATCTGCCCTGCATTGATAATACTTAGAAATGTTAGTCACCGCTTTAGAAATATTATTGGTTTTTGGTGCTGTAATTATGCTGCTTGTTCCGCGCAAGTCCAAAAGTAAGGCTAAGATTAAATCGCAGCGATCTGCCCCTGTCGAGCTATCTAATTTTGTTGTTAATGAAGATGGCAAACTGGAAGAGATCAATAACCCTCACGACACCTCACTATTTCAGTAAGCCGGTAAATTTTGTATCGATAATAATACCTAACCAATAAAGGGTAAACACATATTTTGTGTTTATTTGGACAACCAACTGTCGGTCATGAAAAAAGCAATCCTACTTGCAGTATTTAGCCTGATTTTAGGCAGCGCATTTGCACAAACGTTTACCAACCCTATACTGCCAAGCGGTGCCGATCCCTGGAATATCTATAAAGACGGTTACTACTATTATACCAATTCAAGCGGCCGAAACCTGGTTATCTGGAAAACTAAAGACCTTACAGAGCTGCGCTCGGCAGAGCGGAAAGTTGTCTGGACACCGCCGCAGGGCACTATGCATTCCAAAGAGATATGGGCACCCGAGCTGCACTTTTTACAAGGCAAATGGTACATGTACTTTGCTGCGGATGACGGAAAAAATGACAACCACCGCATGTACACAGTCGAAAACCCATCGGCCGACCCAACGCAGGGCCAATGGACCTTTAAGGGCCAGGTAGGCGACGAAACCAACAAGTGGGCCATTGACGGTACAGTATTCGAAAATAAGGGTCAGCTATATATGCTATGGTCGGGATGGGAAGGCGACAAGAACGGCATGCAAAGTATTTACATAGCCAAAATGAGCAACCCGTGGACCGTAAGCAGCAAGCGCGTTCGCCTGTCAAGCCCACATTATGCATGGGAGAACAACAGCGGTATTGGCGTTTTGGTAAACGAGGGGCCGGAGATATTAACGCACAAAGGAAAAATATTCCTGATCTATTCGGCCAGCGGCTGCTGGACAGATTTTTATGCTTTGGGCA
>DATCXS010000274.1:0-2478 GCA_036565645.1 Mucilaginibacter sp. | reverse complement strand
CTGTAAATTTATAGCCAACGCCGCGAATTGAATGGAAGTAGATCGGATTTTTGGGATCGGGCTCAAAATATTTACGGAACGTAAGGATAAAGTTGTCAATAGTACGGGTTGACGGGTAAACATCGTAGTTCCATACAGTTTCCAGTATCTGCTCGCGCGATACGGCGTCATTTCTGCGTTCTATCAGCAGCTTCAACAGCATGGTTTCCTTTTTAGTCAACGGCGTAATACTGCCATCGCCATTAACCAGTTCGAACGAATTAAAGTGGATAGTTTTATCACCAATTTTGTAGCTGTTAAACTCCTTCAATTCATCGCCTTTCAAACTGCGTTTTACCAGGTTGTTAACACGAAGGATCAGCTCTTCCAGGTTAAATGGTTTGGTCAGATAATCGTCGGCACCTTTTTTAAGGCCGGCAATTTTGTCCTCATTAGTGTTCTTAGCCGTCAGGAACATAATAGGCACCTCAGAGTTTTCGAGTCGGATAGTTTCGGCTACCACAAAACCGTCAATCTCGGGCATCATTACGTCCAGTATAACCAGGTTAAAACGCTCTTCTTTAAATATTTGTAAAGCTTTTTTGCCGTTGTTAGCGGTTGATACTTTATATCCTTCTAACTCAAGGTTAAGCTTTATAGCTTCTAAAAGATGTTCTTCATCTTCGGCCAATAAAATTCTTTTTTTTCCAGGCATTGTGTTGTGAATTTAAGTAAGTGCAAAAACAACCTCAAATATACTGCCTACAGGGCGGTTGTCCTTTACCCTGATGCTTGCCTCATGCTTATCTAACACCTGTTTTACGATATATAAGCCGAGGCCGGTTCCTTTGGTGTTGCGGGTATCTTCGCTACCCACACGGTAAAATTTATCAAAAATACGTGGTTTCTCGTCATCCGAGACCCCGATACCATGATCGGCTACCTGCAGGTAGATCTTGTTATCTTTCATGAATAGTTTGACATCCACCGTCTCGCAGGGTTTTGAATACTTGATGGCATTCTCCACCAGGTTTGTTACTACCGATGTCAAAGCAAATTTATCGCCATCAATTTCAATTTTTGGCTCGATCTCGGCATTGATGATCTGCTGATTACCATCGCATCTGGTGATCTGTAAGCGATTTACAATACTGTCAACCAAAACTGACAAACTAAAATGTGCTTTAGGAAAAGTATAAGAGCGGTTCTCGATCTTCGACGCCAGCAGCATGTTCTCTACCATATCATCCAGACGCTCAATATCTAACAGGGCCTTGTCGATAAAATCCAGTATCTGAACTTTATTCAGGTCTCTTTTCTGAATAGTTTGAAGTAATAATTTGATTGATGCCAGCGGCGATTTCAGCTCATGCGTAACCGACAGCAGGAAGTTCTTTTTCTGTTCCTGCAACTTCTTTTCGCGGTTGAATGATTTATGCAGATAAATGGCGCCTACCAGGAAAACCAGCACAAACACCATTCCCTCGCCCATAATCATACCGGTGCGGCCAGGTTGCGATTTCACCAGCATATATCCCCACCATATTAACTCTGCTACTGCATAAGTTATCAGTGCGTAAAAGATTACAAATGAGCGTTTCATAGACCCCTTCAATCTCCCCAAAGGGGAGACGTTTTGTTTATTTAAATTTAATATTTTCCCTAAAAACCCTCTTTATAGCCCTCCCTACCGGCGAGGGTTGGGTTGTGGTCATTTCTTAAACACCAAATCAAGGCTATCAAATATAGCTCTTTTTGCTTTCTCCAGATCTATCTTTGTATGTACCGATGATATAAAACCAACCTCATAACCCGATGGACCTAAATAGATGCCGCGGTTAATCAACGCCCGGTGCATTACTTTAAATTTCTCCATACATGCCGGATCAATCTCGTCGGCGGTACCGATAGTTGACTTATCAGTAAACGCAAACCAGAATATCGACCCAATACTAAACACCTTGAACTTATAGCTTTTGGCCGTAGCAAAACGCTGGATAGCCTCGGTAAATTCTTCTGTCTTTTTGTGCAGGTCTTTGTAAAAGCCCATGCGCAATAACTCGGTCAATTGAGCAATGCCTGCAGCCATAGCCACCGGGTTACCTGATAATGTACCTGCCTGGTAAACCCCGCCATCGGGCGAGACATGGCCCATGATCTCGGCCGATGCACCATACATACCTACCGGCAAACCACCACCTATGATCTTGCCATAAGTGATAATGTCCGGTTGTATCTGGTAATAACCTGCCGCACCTTCAAATCCCACACGGAAACCGGAGATCACCTCATCAAAAATCAATAAAGTTCCGTTAGCCGTACAGATTTCGCGGAGCGCTTGTAAATATTCCTTTGTTTGCAGCAGCAAGCCATTGTTTGCCGGGATTGGCTCGATGATCACTGCGGCTATCTGATCTTTAAACTCGGCAAAAGCTTTTTGTAATGCTTCGGTATCATTGAGGCCGATAACAATAGTTTCGTCGGCAAATGATTTGGGCA
>DATCXS010000209.1:0-7402 GCA_036565645.1 Mucilaginibacter sp. | reverse complement strand
AAGGAGTGATCTTGGTGATCTTGGTGCCCATGGTTTTAACGATCTTCCATCCGCCCGACATAGTACCCAGTGCAATGGCCGAATAACAAGCCAATGGTATCCATTCTGGCATAGGTGCGCCTGTACCTATAATTTTTGAAGCTATTAATGCCAGATACAAAATGCCCATTACTTTTTGTGCATCGTTAGTGCCATGAGCAAAGCTCAATAAGCCCGATGATAGTAATTGTAAAACTTTGAACCAGCGCTCGGCAGCTGCGGGGCGGGCATTTTTGCAGATATGCAGAATGATGATAGTAATAACATAAGCCACAAATAAGCCTATAAACGGTGCCAGCACAATATACAGTATAATAGGAATAATGTAATGCATGTTTACCGCCATAAAGGCGTTGGTACCTATGTATAAAGCATTAGTCATGCCTGCACCGGCAAACCCACCTATCAGTGTATGCGACGAGCTTGAAGGGATACCGAACCACCAGGTGGTTAAGTTCCAGGTGATAGCGGCAAGCAAACCTGCCAGGATAACATGCATGTTCACAAAATCCTGAAAAACGATTTTTGAGACGAAGTTTGCAACTTTATGGTCTTTAACCACAAAGTAAGCAACGAAGTTAAAAGCTGCAGCCCACAACACGGCTTGAAACGGAGTTAATACTTTGGTTGAAACAACGGTTGCAATAGAGTTGGCAGCATCATGAAAGCCGTTGGTGTAATCAAATATCAGTGCCAGCGCAACAACTAATACTAAAAGGGTAGTAACCATTTTATTTTACCGGTTGATTAAGCGTTTTTAACTAATATAGATTCCATAACATCCGCAGCGTCTTCGCACATATCGGTAGCAGTCTCCAAAGCAGCGT
Organism: Mucilaginibacter sp.; assembly: GCA_036565645.1. Taxonomy (GTDB): domain Bacteria; phylum Bacteroidota; class Bacteroidia; order Sphingobacteriales; family Sphingobacteriaceae; genus Mucilaginibacter. Next base: position 6,536 of record DATCXS010000209.1, on the reverse strand, counting down.
ATATTTCTTTATACTTTATTAAACGGATAGCGTCTTTTTCGTAAAGGAACAGGTCGGCCACGGCGCGGTCGAATACATAATCGGCCTGGTTTTCAACGCTGTTAATGCGGATGCATGAGTCGGCAATGGCACGTACATTTTTAAGGTCCTTTAACTCGCGAACTGCTTTTTCCAAATCAACACTGGCTTGCAGTACAAGTTCAGATAGTTTACGAATGTGCTCGTTATAATCCTCAATGCGGTAAAGGTTCATGCGGTTGGCGGCACCTTGGATATAGTCGGCCACATCATCAATAGCGCTCGTCAGGGCGTGAATATCTTCGCGGTCAAACGGCGTAATAAAATTTTTGCCCAGTTCCAGGTAAACCTGGTGGGTTATCTCGTCGCCGCGGTTCTCTAATTTATCAATTTGTTTAAATAGTTCTTCGCGGGTTGCCGGGTTACTGCTGTTGACGGTTTCGGCTAATATAGTAGCCATAGCCACCACGTTGTTTGATGCTTGTTCGAACAATGGGAAAAATACCTTTTTGTCTTTCGGAACAAAATATTGGAAAATGCTATTTAATGACATAAATATTTAATATGCGTCAAAGGTAAGTTTGTTATGTTAAATTAATGTTAACTTTTCAGAATCGGAATATGCGCGAAAGGCAGGTTCTGTTTCACCTTTTGCAAGGTAAAGCCGAAGGTTGAACCAACGCCTTCGGTACTGCGCACATTAATGGTTTGCTGATGCGCCTCGACAATATGCTTAACAATAGCCAAGCCCAACCCCGAGCCGCCAATTTGCCGTGAACGGCTGGTATCGGTACGGAAAAAGCGCTCGAACAATCGTGGCAGATATTTTTCTTCAATTCCCATACCGTCGTCAGTTACCTCAATCAGTACCTGGTCATGCAGATCAAACAAAGTGATCCAGGTACAGCCGTCTTCTTTGCCGTATTTAAATGAGTTGTCTATCAGGTTAACCAACACCTGGGTAATTTTCTGGCGATCTGCATTTACCTGTATCGCCTCGTCATACTTCTGCTTAAATATTAATTTAATATGATGCTGCCTGGCCTTAATCTCCAGCGATTCCATAACCTCTTTAATCAGGTCATTGATCTTAAATTTGGTGTAATTGATCGCCAATTCGCCCGATTCGAGTTTAGAAATCTCGTCCAGATCTGTAATCAGATAACTCAGGCGATCAACATTTTTTGATGCCTTGTCTAAAAATTGCCTCGCCATATCCCTGTCCTCAAAATCATCATCCTGTAAAGCTTCAATATAACCCTGAATGGCAAAGAGCGGCGTTTTAAATTCGTGCGAAATATTTGATAAAAAATCACGTCTGAACTGCTCCTGCGTGCGCAGTGTATCGATCTCAATTTTCTTTTCGCGGGCCCATTCCTGTACTTCGTGTTCAACATCATTAATAGGGTCAGAGCTTACATGCTCGCCCAGGGCATCGCGCAGGTCGCGACCCAGTTTTAGATTATGGATAAGTTTATAGATGAGCTTGATCTTTGAGTAAACATACTTCTCTATCAGGTAGTAAAAGACAATAAAGCTGGTTATGATGGTGGCAACAAAAGTAATAGCCATATCATAAAATTTGTGCTGAAAGTAATAGTTAACTGCCGAAATAGTAATTGCTACCGCCAGCGCGTTGATGAAAACCAGTACACGTAATTTCATAATATAAAGGTACAGATTTGTAGTTGATTAGCTACAGTAGTGATGTTAAGGGAATATTATTATTCCGGGGTTAACATAGTTGCCTTATTGCGATAGTAATGTGGCTCTGCACATGCTTGGCGGTTGCCTCATTGCTTGGTAGCGCTCAATTGCCGCTAAGGCTGTTACTTTTGCATCAAGGAAAAGAACAAAGCCTACCCGCGGCGAATAAGCGGGCCGATGCACTGCATGAGAATACCGATCTTCAGAAAGCAAGAAAACGCAGAGATTGCACCGGTAAAAAAGATCTAATTCACCAGTAACTTATAGCCCTTACCATGCACATTGATAATCTCGACAGCGGGGTCATCTTTCAAATACTTGCGTATCTTACTCAAAAACACATCCATGCTGCGGCCGTTAAAGTAGTTATCATCGTGCCAGATGTGCAGCAGGGCCTCCTCGCGGGTAAGCACTTCGTTGCGTTTCAGGCAAAGCAGGCGCAGCAGCTCGGCTTCTTTGGTTGACAGCTTTTGCTGGGTGCCGTTTATAGTGATGATTTGGGTGGTATAATCAAAAACATATTTGCCTATCTTGAAGCGGGTAGGCTGGTTTTCTTCTTTTTTACCGTTATTTTCAGTGCGCTTTAATAGGGCATTAATGCGCAATAAAAGCTCCTCAATGCGGAAAGGTTTAGTAATATAATCGTCGCCGCCCAGGTTGAAAGCCTCGGTTTTGTCCTCGATCATGCCTTTGGCAGTAGCAAAAATAATAGGCACCTGCGGATTGATCTTACGGACGTCTTTACCTAGCGTGAAGCCATCTTTTTTCGGCATCATTACATCCAGTATCAGCAAGTCATAGGTTTGCCTGGTAAAGGCATGTAAGCCTTCTTCGCCGTCGGTACACAACACAACTTCAAACTTTCCTTTTAATTGCAGGTAATCCTGAAGCAATAAACCCAGGTTGGGGTCGTCTTCAACCAGTAAAATTTTTTTCATCAGGAGCAGGTTTTGTGTGGTTTATGTTTTTATAACGGTTAACGCAAGCTTATATGTTAAGCGCCTTGAAATTTCAGCTCAAACTCAGAGCCTTTGTCTTTTTCAGAGCGCACATTGATAGTGCCATTTAATCGTTTCACTATGGTATTAACGTAGCTCAACCCCAAACCAAACCCTTTTACATTATGTACGTTACCGGTAGGTATCCGATAAAATTGTTCAAATATCTTAGCCTGCTGATCGCGGCTCATCCCTATGCCTTTATCGGCCACTTTAATAACAACCTGCCCGTTTTTATTTGAGCTGCTGATCGTAATATGCGGCTTATCGGTACTGTATTTGATGGCGTTGTCTATAAGGTTATATAATACGTTAGAGAAGTGCAACTCATCGGCGTTTATCACAGCTACTTCGGCATCAAGTTCAAGCACAACTTCTGCCCCGCATTTTTGGAGTTTAAGCGCCATGCTATCTACCACTACGCTTATCATCTCGTTAACATCAATTGGTTTTTTCTCCAGCTTGAAGTCGTTTTTATCAATTTTGGCGATGTTGAGCACCCGCTCAATATGGCTGCCCAGGCGCTCATTCTCCTCGTAGATAATGTTAGCCAGACGGCCTATCCGGGTCCTGTCTATCGCAACCTCGCTGTCTTTCAAAGCTTCGGCAGCTATCATGATGGTTGATACCGGAGTTTTAAACTCGTGGGTCATGTTATTGATGAAATCGGTCTTCATCTCAGATATTTTTTTCTGGCGGATGATGGCAAACAAGGTAAAACCGAAGCAAAATACCAGTACCAGTAATAACCCGCCGGTAACACCCATCGTGGCCGCCATGTGGCCTAAGATCAGCGAGTTTTTTTGTGGGAAGGATAGCCTGATCATCCCCGGATCATTGATCACTTCTTCTTTAAATATTTGTGTGTTATAGCTATTAGATGCATTAAAGACCGGCCTTGCACCCGTTTTGTCCAAAGCCGTCGAAAATATTACCGAATCATTTTTAGCCATAGTTATTTCATAACTGAATGGCAGGGGTATGCCCTGATTTTGCAGCTCGGTACGCAGCAATGTGTCCACAAAAAGCGGATTATCGATGCGTTTGCGCAAAGGTTCGTTCTGCCGCTGATATTCATCCACCACATTTTGTATAACATTCTGATGGTTTTTTGCCTGCAGGTCTTGCAGCGAGTCGGCCGCCAGCAGTTTTTTAAAGCGTTTAACTTGTTCTTCTTTCTGTTTGCGCTGCTGCTCGGCAACCCAAAGCGGGTTTATTCTTGTTTTGGTGATCAGTTGTTCGCCAAACTGCGGATCTATATAAATTATCCGCCGGATGAGATACTTTTCAATTTTTTGATGCTTGTTGGCTGTCTTAGGGTCCGGCGTGGTAATTACCGGCGTGAAACGGCCATAGGCCACGCCATTCTCATCAATACCGGTTTCTACATTTATCCGGATATTGCTTTCCAGTTCGTCTAAACGCTGGCTCATGAGCAGGTGTTTCAGGCTATCGCGCAGCAGCGCTAACTTGTGCTGGCGATGCAGCTGTTTCTGTATAGAATCTTTGTTTGATGATGAAAAATGCACGTCGTTACCTTTATCCGTTATCTCGATAGATTGACTCTCGGCAACCGGCTTATAGGTACCGGCCAGGTGGCTGGCCTTGTTCATCAAAAAGTTATTGGCATCCTGTCTTTTTAGTTTTTCTACAACATTGCTTAACGCCTCATTAACCGAGCGGTCGAACAGTGTTGACTGCAGATTGTATGATTGCACCAAAAAGTATAATTGCGTAGCTACCACACCTAAAAGTGCAAAACTCATTAAGCCAATAATTATACGTATGCTGCTCTTTTTCAACCCGGTTACATTTTAACAAAAACAAAAATATTTTAAATAAAGCTACAAAACCTGCATTTAACAATTTTTAACATCTGTATAAGATGCTATCTCAGCAAGCGGGGGGCTCACCCCGACATCGCTCCGCTCGTCGCACCTCTCTTCCGCAAGCGGTAAAGAGGGTTGTGGAATTTAAGACCGGACATTCGTTTAATTACCCTCTTTCCGCCGCAGGCGAAGATAAGGTGGTCCCGGCGGACGTAGACCGGATGAGCAATATTAAAGCGATGAGACGATCCTATAACCAACAAAACCCCGCGTATGCAGGGTTTTGTTAGTTGTCTTTTTTTAAAGATGCTTTAGGTTGGCGTTTTTATTAAAACGGCAAATCGTCATCCTCCGGGGCTGAGCTGATATCGGCTGGTGCGGCATACTCAGGTGCCGGAGCGCTACCTGCGCCGTTAAGCACATTAACGCGCCATAACTGCATCGAGTTAAAATAGCTTTTTTTGCCGGTCTTGTCAGTCCATGGACGGCCCCTTAAGTTAAAGAAAACCTCTACATCGTCGCCAACTTTAAGGTTGTCTATCAAATTGCAGCGGTCTTGTATAGCCTCAAATTTCAAGTATTCCGGATACTGCGGATTCTCTACATATTCAACTATCAATTCTCTTTTTTTCAATGCTTCTGTAACCTGCATTGTTGGGAATATCTCGTGTACTTTACCCTTAATTTCCATAATTTCAAAAAATTAAAAACGTAAAGTTAACAGATAAAAGTGTGTAACATCGCACAATATTCTGTAAGTTTTCCACATCGAACCATACTGCCTTGTATATGAAAGACCAAAGCATCAAAAATCTGTTCTGTTAGGAGCGATCTCCTCAACCGGGGTGAGATTTATCGCCCTGGGGGGAAGACCCGATAGCTATCGGGTTATAGGAGGCTTAGTATTTGCTTTTAATCCGTACTTTTGCAGGCTATGTCAGTTTTTCAAACCGAGAGTAAAATAATCATCACCTGTAATAAAAGGTTATCTCCTTACCTGCAACAAGAAGTCGAGGAGCTGGGCTTTACGACTACCCGTGTTTTTCAAACCGGCATCGAGCTGCAGGGTACAGTTACCGAAACTATCCCTCTTAACTTAAACCTGCGCTGCGCAAGCCAGATATTATACCTGCTTAAAAGCTTTACTGCTGCGGGTCCGCAGGAATTGTATGATGAGCTGGTACAGATCGAATGGGAAAACCTGATCGATTTTAGCGGCTACTTTTCAGTAACGTCAAACGTAAATAACGAGCATATTTTAACACCGCTGTTTGCCAATGTTAAGGTTAAGGATGCGATAGTTGACCGTATTAAATCAGTAAAAGGCATCAGGCCAAACTCGGGCGCCGATGCTAATAAAACTGTTGTGCATTTGTACTGGCAGGACGATCGGGCGGAGATATTTTTAGATACATCCGGCGAAACGCTGGCTAAACATAGCTACCGGAAAATCCCCGGAAAGGCACCTATGCTTGAGGCTTTGGCTACATCAACCATAATGGCTATCAATTGGGACAGAAACAGCACCTTTATTAACCCCATGTGCGGTTCGGGCACGCTGGCCATCGAGGCCGCTTTGCTGGCGACAGATAAGCACCCGGGGCTGTTCCGCATGAATTATGGCTTTATGCATATTATGGGTTATGACGAACAGGTATTTTTTGGCGAGCGCCGTTTATTAAAAGATAAAGCAAAGAAGGATATCGGCTTTAAGATCATAGCCACAGATATCTCTAAAGACGCGGTCGAAGTATCGCAAAAAAATGCCCGCACAGCCGGAGTAGAACATTTAATTGAGTTTAGCGTTTGTGATTTTGAAGAAACTCCGGTGCCTGAAGAACCCGGCGTAGTGATGTTTAACCCCGAATATGGCGAGCGCCTGGGCGTACATGCCAAACTGGAAGCTACTTACAAACGCGTGGGCGACTTCATGAAAAAGAAATGTCTGGGTTATCGCGGTTATATATTTACCGGTAACCCTGAT
>DATCXS010000262.1:0-2620 GCA_036565645.1 Mucilaginibacter sp. | reverse complement strand
GCCAGCCGCTACAGCCAGGGGCGCATTACTTAATATTTTATTCAGAATCTCTTCTGCTTTGGATATTAACCTGTCCTGGCTAACAACATAATTTACCAGGCCCAGCTGGTAAGCCTCGGTAGCGGTAATCATCTCTGCTGTCAGTATCATCTCCATCGCTTTTGTTTTGCCGATCAATTTGGTGAGGCGCTGCGTACCGCCATAGCCCGGTATCAAACCCAGGGTAACCTCGGGTAAACCCATTTTGGCATTGTCAGATGCAACACGGATATGGCAGGCCATCGCCAGTTCTAATCCGCCACCCAAAGCAAAACCGTTAATAGCAGCTACAACCGGTTTACTAAAGTTTTCAATCATATTAAATATATTCCGCTGGTTTTCGTGAGCCAATGTACGGGCACCATTGGCATTCAGACCCCGAAACTCTGCAATGTCGGCACCGGCAACAAAAGCTTTGGGGCCTGCGCCGGTTATAATCACTCCGCCAACTGTATCGTTATGCAAGGCATCGCCTAAAGCTATATGCAGCTCAAACAGGGTGTCTTTGTTGAGCGCATTTAGTTTGCTTTCGCGATTAATAACGATGTATTGAATTGGACCACGACTCTCAATAAGCAGATTTTGGTATACCATACAGCAAAATTAAAAATTACGGTGCTGATGCACCCAATCTGATATATATTTTACGATGTCTTGAGTGCTGGTACCCGGCGGAAAAAGCTCGCCCACGCCCATTGCTTTTAATGCCGTCGCATCTTCTTCAGGAATAATGCCGCCGCCGGTTATCAATACATCATCCAACTGCTTTTGTTTCATCAGGTCAAGAACTTTCGAAAATACCGTCATGTGCGCTCCCGACAAAATAGAAATGCCGATAGCGTCCACATCCTCCTGTAAAGCGGCATTCACCACCATTTCAGGCGTTTGGCGCAGGCCGGTATAAATTACTTCCATTCCTGCATCGCGCAGCGAAGTAGCAATAATACGCGCGCCCCGGTCATGCCCGTCAAGACCAACCTTGGCAATTAATACACGAATAGGGCGATTAAACTGTTTGGCAGTCATTTTTTTTTTTTTGCAGATGTTATACCATGCAATATAGCAATTGATAAATCTACATTATTTAAAAAGTTTTTCGGTCTCATTCGTCTGCTTAACCATAACCGGGATATGAAGAATTTACAAGATAAAAAAATAGTCATAGTAGGCGGCGGGCCAGGTGGCTTGACGCTGGCGCGTCTTTTACAACAAGCCGGCGCCGACGTAAATGTATATGAACGCGATGCGCATGAAAACGCCCGCCCCAAAGGGGCTACGCTCGATCTGCATGAAGAATCTGGCTTGCGTGCCCTGCACGAGGCTGGTTTAACAGACCAGTTTTATATTAACTATCGCCCGGATGCAGATAAGATGCATCTGATGGACCGGTACGCTAACTCGATCATAGAAGAAACAGAAGCCAATGACCGCTCGCGCCCTGAAATTGATCGCGGTCCGTTGCAGAAAATATTGCTCGATTCATTAAAACCAGGCACTGTAATATGGAATAGCCATTTTATATCCATGTCGCAACAAAATGGAGTGTGGAAACTCGATTTTAAAAATGGCGAAGAAGTTTTTGCTGACATTGTAATAGCTGCCGATGGCGCCAACTCAAAGATCCGCCCGTATCTTACCTCTATTAAACCTTTTTACTCGGGCGTAACTGCTATTGAGGGGGCTGTGTCTGAATCGGCCAAACACAGTCCGAAGATACATAAGTTGTTAAATAACGGTAAAATATTCGCCTTCGGCAACAGCCAGAGTTTAATCGTCAGTTCAAAAGGCGATGGCAGCCTGGTATTTTACCCGAGTTTTAAATGCGATGAAAATTGGGTAAATAGCAGCGGAATTGACTTTACTGATAAAGCGCAGGTGCTGGCCTGGTTTAAACTGACTTATGAGGGTTGGGATAATATTTGGCAAGAGCTGTTTGAAAACGCCAGCGGAAGTTTTATTCCCCGCCCATTGTACTGCATGCCGCTTGAGCAAGCCTGGGAAGCCCAGCCTAACCTGACCATGCTGGGCGATGCTGCCCACCTGATGCCACCATTTGCCGGCGAGGGTGTAAACATGGCCATGCTGGATGCTGTTGAATTGAGTGCGTGTTTATTAAGTTATGATTTTGAAGATACACGATCTGCCATAACTGCATACGAAAGCCAAATGCGTAAACGTGCGTCTGAAATGTCACAGATCACGATGGAGGCGACCGATGCATTACACTCGCCGAAGGCTATTGAGTTCATGACTTCGATAGTTGGTTAATATCAAACGTATAAAAAGCAAAAAAGAGAGTCGTAGTAACTCTCTTTTTTGTATTAACTGACTCATTAACATATCATAAAGAACAATTGGGTTAGTCCGATAGTAACAATTAGGACAAATATAAACCCGATGTTATAAAGCGGCTGAATTTTATACGCTGTTTAACCTTTTTTAACATATTACTTTCGCACATTTTGAGCCATAATTAACAATTACTGCACTTAGCGGGTTTTTATTGACATTTTCATATAAAGCCCACTAAGTGCTGGCAATAGTAATTTACCCGCCCGTCTTAGCTTTAAAGCTTTTTAAC
>DATCXS010000221.1:0-6704 GCA_036565645.1 Mucilaginibacter sp. | reverse complement strand
CTTTCTGACCCTATTATTCAATAACAGAATCTTAATTATCATTTGTATTTCTTTATACAATTGCTTAACCTTCAATCCTCTCTTCTTCTTAAGCTCATTAGTAATCTTGGGTAAAATTACCAGCCCGCTCGCTACATGATTTTCTATTTCCTAAAAGAACTTATCGAAACCACTGTCGCAGTGGATCTTTTTTATTTCTAAAATCCCGCAGGATTTTACTTTTTTCAATGTTTTGCTTCCTTATCGAAGCGGCTGCAAAGATGCGATTATTTTTAATATCTGTCAAGTGTTATTTTCACTTTTTTGATATTTATTTTTAGTTCGCACTTTTCAAAAAACAACCGCTCTTTCTTCCTGAGCGGGTTGCAAATGTAGAAAGATTTCGGCATCTGGCAAAAGAATTTTTCACTTTTTTAAAACAATTGGATAACCTATTGATAATTAAGGGCAATTAAATCAATATCTCTTCGAACGTGAGAGCAGTTTTTGATTTTGTATATTTGAAATCATATGCAAAAACACCAATTCCCAGCAAATTTCCTGGAATCTTTATCAGACGAGCCGGGGTTTGACCGCCAAAATTTTGTCGATTCGCATCAAAAAATTGATTCGCCGACGTCAATTCGTATCAATCCTTTTAAAAAAAGCCAACCAAAAACCGGCGAACAGGTACCCTGGTGCGCCGGAGGTTACTACCTTGACACCCGCCCAAGCTTTACTTTCGACCCGCTATTCCACGCCGGGACCTATTATGTGCAGGAAGCTTCGTCGATGTTTATCGACCATATATTAAAACATATCAAGCCCCAGGCTGCCGTAAATATCCTCGATCTTTGCGCTGCGCCGGGTGGTAAAAGCACATTGCTTAATTCAGCCATGACGCCTGATGACCTGCTGGTGGCTAACGAAATTATCAAAACTCGTGTGCCGGTTCTTGCTGATAACCTGACCCGCTGGGGCACCGCCAATACCATTGTCACTAATAATGACCCGAAAGATTTTAGCAGGATTACCGGTTTTTTTGATATTGTGCTGGTTGATGCACCCTGTTCGGGCTCGGGCATGTTTCGTAAAGATCCGGAAGCAATGGACGAGTGGAGCCCGGCAAATGTTAATCTTTGCCACCAGCGGCAGGAGCGCATTCTGGCCGACATCTATCCTGCTATAAAAGAAGACGGTTACCTTATATATAGTACCTGCTCCTACTCGCATCAGGAAAACGAGGATATCCTGGATTGGCTATGCAGCACTTTTGCGTTGGAAAGCATCCGCATACCTATTAATAAGGAATGGGGGATTGTTGAATCCCAATCGACCGGCAAGAAAGCCTGGGGATATCGTTTTTACCCGGGCAAAGTTAAGGGCGAAGGACTGTTTGCTTCGGTATTAAGAAAACGTGAAAGCAGCGGTAACCTGACATCGTTTAAAAACAACAGAAACCAAAAGGTGCCCCATAATGAACTGGATCTGATCAAACCTTATATTAATGATTCGTCGGCTTATTATTTTTTCAAGGTGAACGATGATTGGATGGCCATTAATCAGCAGCATAAAGAAAGCCTGAATTTATTGCAGCATCATTTATACATCAAAAAGTCGGGCGTACGCATTGGGAAACTGGCGGGGCGCGATTTGATACCTGATCATGAACTGGCACTGAGCATTATTGTAAACAAAGACGCTGTGCTGCAAACCGATCTGGATTATGACCAGGCGATACTTTATCTGCGCCGCGAGAATTTGAAGATCGACGAAGCAAGGAAAGGCTGGAGCCTGATGACTTTTGAAGGGCAGCCTCTGGGCTGGGCCAAGTTATTACCGAATAGAGTTAATAATTATTATCCGAAGGAGCTGAGAATATTGGCGCAAGGGCCTAAATAATCACCAAAGGCGGCTGGTATATTAAATCCATCCAAACCATATACTATATAATACTGTTAAAAATGGACACAGTATATTATATATAGTATGAAAGACATTGCTCAGCGTTTTCCCGAAAATCCGTTATTATCGCCTATAGACCTTAAAGCAAGCGAAGAAGGCTTGCAGATTATTTGTCTGCTTAATCCGGGGGTTTTTACATTTGAGGGCAAGACCTGGCTGATAGTGCGCGTGGCTGAAAACGCGAAACAAAAAGAAGGTTCTATATTTTTCCCGATACTGAACGAGATGGGCAAGACCGAGATTGTGGAACTGCCATCTGAGCATCCCGAGTTGATCACGACCGATCCGCGGGTTATTAAATATATGGGCCTGGACTATTTAACTACCCTATCGCACCTGCGCCTGCTTTGCAGCGACAACGGCGTATATTTTTATGAGCCGGAAGGTTATCATGGATTATTTGGCCACGGCAGCTTGCAGGCTTTCGGCGTTGAGGATTGCCGGGTGACATTTTTGGAAGATAAATATTACCTGACCTTTACCGCCGTTTCGAGCTGCGGCGTTGGGGTAGGCATGCGTACTACTACCGACTGGAAAACTTTTGAACGCCACGGCATGATCCTGCCACCGCATAATAAGGATTGCGCCATTTTTGAGGAAAGAATAAACGGCTTATACTACTGCCTGCACCGACCGAGCAGCGTAGATATAGGTGGTAACTTTATCTGGCTGGCCGAGTCGCCGGACGGTTTGCATTGGGGTAATCATAAATGTATTATTAAAACACGTAAGGATAATTGGGATAGTCGGCGTGTAGGCGCAGGTGCAGCGCCGATAAAAACAGAGAATGGCTGGCTTGAGATTTATCACGGCGCCAATAAGGAACATCAATATTGTTTAGGTGCTTTTTTGCTCGATCTGAATGATCCGTCGAAAGTACTGGCGCGGACCGACGAGCCTATTATGAAACCTACCGAGCCTTATGAGCTGAGCGGATTTTTCGGCAACGTGGTGTTTACCAATGGCCACATAGTCGATGGCGATACCATTACCATATATTATGGCGCTTCGGACGAGTTTGTTTGTGGTGCAAGGTTTTCTATCAAAGAGATATTGGCTGCGCTGGGCGTTTAGCATAATTGGCCAGGCTAAGCTCATGATAATAATAAGAAAACTGAATAGTGCTTTTGTCATTCCCTCGCTACCGCAAGCGTTTCGCTTGTGGTCCGCCTGCTATGTTGCCGCCCGGATAAAAGCGTTAATCAATCTGTTATAACCTTAACTAACCCTTTTATCCCGCAATAATCGCGTGCGCCACTGTATAAATATTCATAATCATGTTCAACGAAGCCTGCTTCGACCGGATTATTATGCGTATAGTCTATCTTTTGTTGAATAACATTAGCACTCCATAACTCTATAGGCTGATTATGCTGTTGCCAAAATTGATACTTACTGTTATTTGAATTAGCCGAGCCTGCTTTTTTAAAAGAATTTAGCAACCATTCACGACGGCTTTCAAGCATATTGCCGGCAATTAATTTTATCAGTTGTTTGGCCGTGGATGACTTAAAACTGCCAATTAAATTTTCGGGTTTTGTTAAAGGCGACTTGAAAACCAAATGGATGTGGCTGGACATTACACACCATGCGTATATTTCCATTCCCTTTTCATTAACGCAACGATTTAAATTTTCCACTACGCAGTCAAAATATAATTGCCGACAAATACATCAACCCAATAAACCGTAGCGAAACTTACAAAATATAGCCCTTCGGGATTATAGAATTTATAATTACGACTCACAATTTAAAAATAACATTTAGGGATTAAAAATCAAATTGGTTATCGATACCTGGTAGGTGGGAGACAAGCGGCGAATGTTTATCGGTTACTTAGCGTGCGGGCCACAAGCGGAACGCTTGCGGCAGCGGTGTTTAGCATAATTTGCGAGAATGATTTTATTTCGATGTCATGGGTAGCATAGCGAAGAACCTATAAAAGCGATCCAAGACGTATAAGATTCTTCGCCCTGCTCAGAATGACAAAGAGGGGGTATAATATATTTTTAAGCTAAAGTTACTTTTTCTTTTTTATTGACAGGTTGAGGCACTTTTACATAGTAGCCGGTTCCATCATAAACTCTTTTGCGCGGGTGCGATTTACAGTCGTCGCTGCAGCAGCCATCCATAGCAGTCCCGCATTCTTCGCATTGCGTAAAATGCTCGTTGCATTCGGGGTTAGCGCAGTTAATCATTTTCTCGGTAACCTTGCCGCAGTTGTAGCAAGTTGATATGGCCACCGGGTTAACGGTATTTACCTCGACCGCCAAACGATTATCAAACACGTAACATTTACCGTCAAAATCTTCGCCTCCGGCTTCTTTACCGTATTTAATAATGCCGCCATGCAATTGGTAAACGTCTGTAAAGCCTTCGTGCAATAACAGTGCAGATGCCTTTTCGCATTTGATACCACCGGTGCAGTAGGTTATTACTTTTTTGTCTTTGTATTGAGCCAGCTGGTTGATCTTATCCGGAAAATCACGAAAGTTCTCGATATCCAGGGTAATAGCGTTTTTAAATTTACCCAGGTTGTGCTCATAGTTTGAACGGACATCCAGGATCACTACATCTTCTTCATCCTTAAGCTCCAAAAACTCTTTTGGCTCCAGGTATTTGCCGGTTTGTTGCTGCGGATTGATGATGTTAGGGTCGCGCAGGCCCGAGTGTACGATCTCGTCTTTATAACGTACATGCATTTTTACAAACGAAGGCGTGTCGACCTCATCAACCTTAAAATCGGTAGATGCAAAACGCGGGTCGGCATGCACGGCATCCATATAAACTTTACAAGCCTCGGGAGAGCCTGAAACCGTACCGTTCAAACCTTCGCGCGCAACAATAATGCGCCCCGTTAAATTAAGTGATTTGCAAAATTTTAAATGATCGGCAGCAAATTGCTCCGCATCTTCTATTGTTGAATAACAATAGTAAAGTAGTGTATTGTATTGTCCCATAAAATCATTGATGCCGCTGCAAACGGTGTTAAATGAGGTGCAAATTTAGTGAATAGTCGGGAAGTCCGCAAGTCGGAAAGTCGGGAAGTGGATTACCCGGTATTGATGCCTTTCGAATTTTCCGACTTACGAGCTTCCCTACTACGCGTTAGCGAATACCATAGAATATTCTAAATCCTTGCAGATACTTTTTATTGCCGGTATAAGATACACCATAATCTACCCGGAAAATGAGCCGTTGCAGGCCGGCATAAAACTCGGAATAGTTCATGTTATTTCTTTCAGTGAGATAATTAGCGCCGACAATTTCTTCTAATTTCAGCTTGCGCATAAATCCTATATGATTGAATAGCGAGCCAGCAAAATTATGCTGGTAATGTGCTTCCAGATAAGCGCTATTGGCACTGAACCGGTAAAATGGAAGAAAGTGAAAACTACCAACGTAGGTCGGGTCGAACGTTAAGCCCTGGTTACCTAAAAAGTGATTGTAATCCATAAAATACAGCGCCTTCTTGGTCAGAAAACTACCGGCCGATAGCTTGAATGCTGAATACCCCATTAATCCCACGCGTATTTTATATTGTGAAACATCGGCCGACACAAAATCATAACTGGCATCAGCACCAAATAGGCCCGGAATAGCTTTACGATAATTAATAATTAATGTAGGGTAAGCCGAAGGCAGGTAGATCTTGCCGGTTGGGCGGGTGATATATTGCTGACCGAACGTAAACTTAATTGACGCATTCAATGTCAAAGCCTGATTTTGGGGAAACAATAGCGATCTGTCGTCGGCTGCTACAGAATCGGGCGCAAGCGGGTTGTTTGAGGTATAATGCTTTTTTGACGACTTTATGATATGCGCATAAGAGGTATTGAAAAGTTGCGTCCGGTTGGCGTATGACAACGACCCTCTGAATAAAATACCATTGCTTAACTCGCGCATATAGCCTGCGTCACCAAAATCTGATCGATAATACTTAACGTAATTATTGTTACTCAGCAGGGTACTCAATGTATTGAAATATAGTGAGCGTGTGCCTACGTTGTTTAAATCCAATATATCATTACCAAAATTCAGGAAGAAACGACCTTCGTGAAACGGATCGTATAGATAATATGAATGCACATTGGCACTTAATAACTTATCCGCAAATCCGTATCGCAGATTTGGAGTGATACCCAGCGTTTTAAAATCTTCGGATGTGTGAGACAAGCGTGCTTTTAAGTTAATACCCAAACCCTGAACCGTATTATAAAACAGGGTCTTGTTAAATGGATATACATACAGCGAATCCTTATTATCCCTGCTGGTAGCTGTAAATCCAAATATGGTATATGGAAGAATTAATATTCGGTTCTTATGTTTCTGCAATGAATCAAGGTAAGGCCCTGACTTTTGCAACCGGAGTATGCTATCTTTCTTCTGATAATCTCGTGCTTCCTGGGCGGTCAATGGTACCGGGCGGTTTTTAAACCAGTAATCGGTCGTTTTTAAATTGGCGGTCGTGTCCAGACGCATGATCTCGCCGTTAAAAAAATCTGGGGAAAACTTTACGTTAAACTTGTAATTATTATAAATGGCGATATAATATCCCTCAAACTTAAAGCCCAATACTTTGCCGCTGTAATCATATTGAATAGAAGCAGGCATCCACATATTATCCACCACGGGGATATATTGCTGGCTGATCTTCATGGTATCCACAAAGTTTAGCCGGTTAACTTTATTAGTTAACTGCAGATCGACGCTATATATGCGCCAGTCGCCTTCGAGGATATAGATGTACCCTTCAAAGC
>DATCXS010000124.1:0-6050 GCA_036565645.1 Mucilaginibacter sp. | reverse complement strand
TTTTTTGCCTTTACCTTAGAAGCAACGATCGGCCACTGGCAATTTGCGGTTTTGTATACCTTGAGCCTCATCATCAGCGACCTGCCGACGCTGGCCAAGCATAAAGATGATTATTGGTACCACAGTCTTGGTGCATCGGGTGCTATCAGTGCGGTGGTGTTCAGTTTCATCATGTACGAGCCTATGGCTATGATGATGATCATCCCTTTGCCATTTCAAATCCCGGCTATCTTATTCGGTGTCCTGTACCTGGTTTATTGCCACTACGCCTCAAAACACGCCCGCGACAACATTAATCATGATGCCCACTTATTCGGCGCTTTTTGCGGGGTGGCTATCACCCTGATATTAAATCCGGGCCTGGCGCCCATATTTATACACCAGATTACCGGGGCAGTGCAATCGTTGCTGCACTGATAAAGTTACCTTCGGTATCAAACAAAAAGCTCATGGGTTCTTCGGGGTTCTTAATAATCTCCAGCAGCAGGAAACCCCAGTTTTTCCAGAAGTTTTCAAGCACCTGGCCATAGATCTTATTTTGCCAATGGTCAAAAAGCGGCTTGCTGCTCATCCCGCGCAGCGGCTCTGCTTCAATGTATAGCTCGTCATTAACAGGCAATAACGTATATTCAGGCAGGCGGTTAAACAAGTAGGCCGAGTAAAATACGCGTCCGCTAAATTCTTCAAACTGAATAGGATGCAGCATATTGTCGCCTATCTTCTCCTGTGTTTCCTGGAGATATCGTTTATTAGCGCCGTTGTCCTGAAAACAAATGACCATTCCAAAATCTTTTATACGCAAAGAGAAAGTAAGCGTATTGATCTCATCGCGATAGCCAAACTCCTGCTCATTGTTATCAACCTTAAACAAGAAAATACTGTACGGTGTAAAGCCCTCCAGAAACACCGGCAAGTTGAGCGTTTGCAACATTAAATGCAGGTTGCTGAATTTATGAATGATAGACTGCGAAATATTAAACTCCTCGCCCTGCGCATGCTGCTGTTTGATACCTGCCTGTATCTCGTTAAAAATAATGCCATACAGCAACTTGCCTGCCCATTGAAAAAGCTTCAATTCATCAACCGCTTTTACTGCATCGTAACCGGCGATAAAGGCTTGGGCAATTTCGTTTTCCAGCGGCTCCAGGAAACGCTCATTCACTACTGCAGAGCAGGGCAGTTTAATATCCTTATAAGTGGCCATGCTTTCGTCAAGCATTTTAAAGGGCTTTTCTTCCAGCGCATAAAGGCTCATTAACCATTGCGGAAAAACCTGTACAATTTCCTCGGGGCTGTTAAGCGGCTGCCCGGTTAAAAAGCAATATTTATTACTAAAGTTAGCCGACTTAAACGGCTCGTAGGGTGTTACAGGCATGGGTGTTTTGTAATTCGTTAGGGATACACTACTTTAATATCGAATAATGAATTCTGAATATCGAACATCGAAGTTTATCCATTCATCATTCGGTGTTCGACATTTTATTCTTTGTCCGCACCAAAGATAACCATCATTTTAAAAAGAGTATTTTAGCTTTAACATTATAACATGAAACTGACTTATCAACCTTTTGAGCTTGCACTGCGGCATCCTTTTACCATCGCACAATTTTCCCGCACGTCTACACCGATTATGCTGGTACAGTTAGCGCACGAGGGCTACACAGGTTACGGCGAGGCCTCAATGGTGCCTTATATGGGCGAAAGCTTTGAAAGCGCCTCTGCTTTTTTAAATAAGGTTGATGTCAGTCAGTTTAAGCTTCCTTTTAATTTCGGGGCGGTCATTGATTACCTTGACAGCCTGGCGCCGGGCAATCCGGCAATTAAGGCGGCTATAGATATTGCGCTGCACGACCTGCAAGGCAAACTAATGAATAAACCCTGCTGGCAACTTTTAGGCAGCAACCCTCAACTGATGCCGCCAACCAGTTACACTGTTGGCATTGACACACCCGATGTTTTTTTGCAAAAGGTAAAAGAAGCTGCCGGTTTTAAAGTGATCAAAGTAAAATTGGGGCGGGATAACGATAAGGAATTGATCCAAATCATCCGCTCGGAAACCAATGTGCCTGTTTATGTAGATGCCAATCAGGGCTGGACAGATCGCCGTCAAAGCCTGGATATGATCTGCTGGTTAAAAGAACAAGGCGTGGTATTGGTGGAGCAGCCGATGTCGAAAACAGATCTCGATGGCAATGCCTGGATAACGGAGCACAGTCCGCTGCCTGTTATAGGCGATGAATCGGTACAGCGTTTTGCCGATGTGGGGCGAGCCAAAGGGGTTTATCACGGCATTAACATCAAGCTAATGAAATCGGCCGGGATATATGAAGCCAAACGGATGATTGATAAAGCGCGCGAACTTAACATGAAAGTGCTGATAGGCTGCATGAGCGAAACCAGTTGTGCCTCGTTAGCTGCTGCAGTATTGGCTCCGCAATGCGATTGGGCAGATATTGACGGGCCTTTTCTGACCACCAACAACCCCTATCAAACCCCGATATTGGTTGACGGAAAATATCAGTTAAGTAATGCGCCGGGGCTTGGTTTACAGCTACGATAAATTTAGAGTTAAATTTTTATCATCGCCTAAAAACCGGTTAATTTGTAGCATGTCTTTATTTGTAGCCTCATTAAATTCCGGAAGCAATGGTAATTGCTATTACGTCGGTAATAAAGACGAGGCTGTATTGATTGATGTAGGCATATCCTGCCGCGAAACCGAAACCCGTATGGCCCGACTGGGGCTTTCTATGCGCAAGGTCAAAGCCATTTTCATTTCGCACGAACATTCGGACCATATCCGCGGGGTAGCCGTACTGGCCAAAAAGTATAAATTGCCCGTTTACATTACGCCGCTTACTTTATTGCACGGCGGTTTAACGCTCGACCCGGATCTGATTGTCGATTTTATGGCCGGGACACCGGTCAGCATTGGCGAATTACTGATTACCCCCTTCTTAAAACTGCATGATGCCGCACATCCGCATAGTTTTACAATTGCTTTTGGGGGCATTAAGGTGGGCGTATTTACCGACCTGGGTGCTGTGTGCGAAAACCTGGTGCAGCATTTCCAGCAGTGCCATGCCGCTTTTTTGGAAGCTAATTACGATGAAGAAATGTTGGAGAACGGCCGCTATCCGTATCACTTAAAACGACGTATCAGCGGTGGCAAAGGGCACCTATCCAATAAACAGGCGCTGGCTTTGTTTATGGATTATAAGCCCGCCTATATGAGCCATTTATTTTTAGCACACCTGTCTAAAGACAACAACGACCCTGCCCTGGTTTACAACCTATTCAACACCCATGCACGCGGCGCAGAAATTGTAGTAGCTTCGCGTTACCAGGAAACCGCTTTATATCACATCTGCGCATCGGCAGCTAAGAGCTATGCACCACTTGCGAATTTGCAAACCAGCTTATTTTAACAGCCGCTTTTTCGTTGTTCGCTCGATTTCGCCCTATCGGCAGATGTTACAGCCGAATGCCAAAGCGAATATCATTCGTATTTTTAACGTTTTATAAGAAAGCCTGTCGAAATTGACAAGCTGTACGATGCCTTGTTAAGCATCGTTATAATTTAAGACGAACGGCGGGGGCCGGCACTTTTTTAGCGGTTATTATGAAATAATGAGCGTTAAAAAAGGAGAAGTCCGCTAAAACTTCTCCTCTTAAATTAACTGATCTCATTATTCTCATAAAGAACGAATTGGTTTAGTCCGATTGTAATAAGGCCTCAAAAGTATAAAATCCTATGTGCTAAGTAGAATAAATTTTAAAATAATTTATTTTTAATTTTTCCAAATGTTATTCTGCTAAAATTTTAATGCCCAAATTAAATAGCCTTAGCTTGATTTTTTGTGCATTTTCGCCCAAATAAAAAAGCGTACTTTTTGGTCAATCGCCGCATCGTACGCTTTATAAATCCTGATACTTTTTTTATTTCATGCTAGACTGGATCCTATTAATATGATCCAAATGTCCTTTAATTACTGGTAAAGTCTTATCAACAAATGCTTTCAAATCAGGATCTTTCAGGTTTTTTGAAGCACTTTCAAACATGTCGACAGTAGATTTATGATCAGAAACCATTTTGTCTACATAAGCTTTGTCAAAATCAGCGCCCGATTTGTTTGACAGATCTTCAATGGCGCTCTTAGAGTCGGCATTTACTGAATCAGGCAGGGTGATATTTTTTGTTGCAGCTATGCCTTTTAACTCTTCATTTGCTTTGCCATGATCCGTAATCATCATATTGGCAAATGCCTTCACATCGGCGTTTATTGCTTTCGCGGCAGCCAATTTGCTCAATTCAACCTCGGTCATGCCGCCGTTGGCTGCATCAACCGCAAATTTCGCGTCGTCTGCGACAACACCTATTCCGGTTGATCCGTTGGTAGTGGTATCTTTTACTGCATTTGCACTGTCGGCAGCCGAGGTGCTGTCGGTGTTACTGTGGCAGGCCTGGAACACCATTCCGGCAGCTGCAATCATTACTACATAGGTTAACTTTTTCATGGTTTACTGTTTTTCGTCTTTTATTGGTAAACCTATTGAGCGTTAATATGTTTCAGGAATTTTAATTATTTATCACGTTTTCGGGCCGGCCGGCTGTAAAAGCTTTCAGATTATTAATCACGATATTCATTAATCTCGCACGTGCCTCTTTGGCTGCCCAGGCTATGTGCGGCGTAATAATGCAGTTTTTTGCTTTAAAGATCGGGTTGTCCGCCAGAGGTGGTTCTTTAGACAGCACATCAATACCGGCCCCGGCAATAAGGTTATTATTCAAGGCATCGGTCAGGTCGACGTCATTAACAATTGGCCCGCGCGAGGTATTGATCAGAAAGGCTGATGGCTTCATCTTGCGTAAATTTTCTGCATTGATCAGTCCCTGTGTTTCAGGAGTAAGCGGGCAATGAATACTTACGACATCTGATTGCTTTAACAACTCGTCCAGCTCAACCCATTTAAAATTTTTGCGGTGCGACTGATCTGTCTGTCGGCGGCTATGAGCAATAACCTGCATATCGAAAGCCGCAGCAATATCGGCCACCTTTTGACCAATGGTACCGAACCCGATAATACCCAAAGTTTTGCCGCTTAGTTCGATCAACGGGTAATCCCAAAAACAAAAATCAACTGATCGGGACCATTTCCCATCAAAAACTGCGTCGCTATGTTTCTGCACATGCAAACAAAGCTCCAGCAGCAAGGCAAATACAAACTGCGCCACCGCAGTGGTACCATAACCCGGCACATTGCTCACCACAACCCCTTTTTGTTTGCAAACCGCTACATCTACAATGTTATAGCCTGTAGCCAATACGCCTACATATTTCAGCCGGGGCAGTTGGTTAAGTGTAGCTACATCAAGCGGAGTTTTATTGGTAAGCACCACCTCAGCATCCTGGCATCGCGAAACAATCTGGTCATAACGCGTACGGTCATATACGGTAACATTACCTAACTGTTTCAGCGCATCCCAGGACAAGTCGCCGGGATTTAGCGTATAGCCATCAAGAACTACTATTTTCATACGTCAGCTTTTAGGGTTGATTTTTTGCCGGTTAACTTGATTACGGTAATGAATGCCCCCAAAATTGCGGTGGTTATTATTAACCAGATATAACCCGGCACGCTTGTGTTTAAAGTTACGCCATTTATTTTGTTTGCCGGTGCCGATGGGATAATTCCACTAAACCAATAAGCCTGCCCCAATACCAGCAAACAGATCAACATCAGTAAAATAAAGCTATGCTTAACTGTAAACCTGAATAAAGCCGACTCCTTGCCTACCAGGTCGCCAGCTGCAGCAGCTACCGCGATAGATTGCGGTGATATCATTTTACCAACAACACCGCCCGAGCAGTTAGCCGCTACCGTAACCACCGGAGCCACATTAATATGCGTTGCTGTTACATATTGCAGCTTGGCAAACAAGGCATTGGAGGCCGTATCCGACCCGGTAATAAAAACACCGAGCCAACCCAAAATAGGCGAAAAGAATGGGAATAACGGACCCGTGTTTGCCAACAAAATGGCTATAG
>DATCXS010000015.1:0-6470 GCA_036565645.1 Mucilaginibacter sp. | reverse complement strand
CCAAACGTGGCCTGCTCCCAGCTTTTGTTCTCAAAACCTGTGCGATGAGGCGGCGGAGTAGTTTCTAATGGCAGTTTTACGCCTGCACGCTCTCTGGGATCAAGCAAGGCAAGTAAATTCTTCCTGGTCTCGTCGATCTTTTTGTGCAGTTCGTAAGCATTCTTTTTACGATTTACCATTAAATCTACAGATATGTCAATGTTTTCGCGGCCCTTATAATCTTGTATAGCCTCATCAAAACCTCCGCCGGCATCAACCAACATTTTTTTCAATGTTTCTACATACGCGTTCAGGTCATCAGCCAGTTTTTTTGCTTTCAGCGCCCGTTCATAAATCGGTTTTGCCCTTACAGGCTGTTCTTTTAATTTCGTTTTTTCAAACGCCTCAAAAGTATTATCTATTCCTTTCTGTACGTTTGTTTTTGATGCCGATAAGCTGTCGCTGATGTTTTTAAAAGCATCAAGCAAGCTATCCGGAACATCAAGGGCAATAAGGCCCAGCAATACCAGGTATAAAATACCCATCATCCGCTGCCTTGGGGTTTGTTTACCTCCAGCCATTTGTTATATATCTTTATTATTTGGTATCAAAATTCGGTTTATTCAGCAATGTCGCACTTACCGCGGCTGGTTCATCGCGCTAAGCATATTGCCATATATAGCGTTTAATGACGACAGATTTTTAGCCAAAAGGCCAACTTCTTGTTTAAACTGTTTTGAATCTTCAATAGACTCTGTAAAGTTGTTCATCGTCATGGACAGGTTTTGATAAAACTTGTTCATTGCTTTTAAATGAGCGCTCGAGTCTTGTAATTCTAACTCATAAACAGCGTTTAAAGCCGATAAATTCTTAGCTAAAGAGTTTACCTGATCATGGTATGCTTTTGAATCTACATTGGTATTAGCCAGCTCTAACAAGTTACCTGATGCTTTCTCAAACGACGCCGTCAGGTTATCATAGCTTTGCGAAGCTTGTTTTACTTTGGTAGTAAAGGCTATCGTAGCCTCGCCGGCATCAGTAACTTTTGATATAGAATTAACTTTATCGCCAAAAGTTCTTAAACCTTCGGCCAGGCTGTTAACCAACTCAGGACCAATTTTAGCTTCGGCCATCATTTTGTCTAACGCTGCGGTTTGCGAAAAGTTACCGCCGCCACCAACAGCACGCTGCGAAGTGGTGGGCAACTCGCCTGTATAGTCGTGTGCTAATTCAGGATAGGCTCTTGTCCAATCAATCTCAACTGTTTCTCTTTGAAAGCCTAATATAAAAAACAATAATGCTTCTGCACCCAGACCTATTGAAATGAACAAGCCGCCAAAAGGCAAATGTTGTATTTTAAATAATAGACCTACAATAACTACGGTTGCACCCCAGGATACAATGTTATTAATTCCGTATGGATGTTTTTTTCCTGCCATAAAATTTTAATAAATATTCTCTTACTTTTTGGTTTATTTAAATTATCGTCTGTCTCGTAAGTCGCGGCCCTGGAAGTGGGTAACGCAACGGAAACCGATATAAGATTTTGCACTATCCTGATACTCATAGCTGCGCGATGCGTTTTGCAGGAAGTAACCTACGTCTTTCCATGAACCCCCGCGCACTACTTTACGCTTCATAACTTCAGGGTCATTTTTACCGGCTTCGTAGTTGAAGGTCGGAGCCAGGTCATTAACAAAGGTTGAGGCTGAAGGATCGAATGCTGATGAGGTCCACTCGGCTACGTTACCTGCCATGCAATACAGACCATAATCATTAGGAAAATAGGACTTTACCTTAACGGTATAGGTACCGCCATCGTCAGAGTAGTTACCGCGGCCCGGCTTAAAGTTAGCCAGTAAACAGCCTTTAGCATTTCTGATATATGGGCCACCCCAGGGGTAATCTGTACCTATTCTGCCACCACGCGCAGCATATTCAAACTCTTCTTCTGTTGGTAAATCGTATGGAGAGCGGTGTGGTAAGTGTCTTGAATCTTTGTAAGCTTCGTTATAGCGTGTGCGCCATACGGTAAAGGCGCGGGCCTGTAACCAGTTAACCCCTACTACCGGGTAATCTTTAAACGAAGGGTGAGAAAAGTAACCTTCAACCATTGGCTCGTTAGCAGCGTATGAAAAATCTGACAGCCAAACCAGGGTATCCGGATAAACTGCTACGGTGTCGCGAAAGATAGCATCTGAACGTTTGAAGTTAGGGTCTCTTCTATGGTCGGCAGCTTTACGGTAAAGCGGCATCGCATAGTTATATTTCAACAGGCGTACGTCAAGCTCATTACGATCGAATATACGATCCAGCCCCTGATAGTACATGCCTTGTAATTTCTGACCATTGGCATTACCTGTTTTTTTATTCCCCCTGCCCCAGATAGGGTATTTTTTTACGTATTGCCAGTCAATATATTTTTTTCCGTTTGGATTAGCGGCTGCAGCGCCTTTTTTGGTCCCGTTGCCGCCGATGAAGTATTTTGGATCATTCAGGTAGTTGGTAACTGCAATTGAATCACGAACCCAGTTTACAAACTGCCGGTACTGGCTGTTTGAAATCTCTGTCTGATCCATAAAAAAAGCGGGGATAGTAACCTGTTTTGTCTGTGCAATTTGTGCGAAAGTAATGTCCTGATCGGTTTGACCCATTAAGAAAGTACCTGACGGGATATAAACCATACCGTATGGGATTTCTTGCTTGACAGTCTGTCCCTTTGCACCGACAACCTCCCCTCT
Organism: Mucilaginibacter sp.; assembly: GCA_036565645.1. GTDB lineage: Bacteria > Bacteroidota > Bacteroidia > Sphingobacteriales > Sphingobacteriaceae > Mucilaginibacter. The sequence goes on along the minus strand of DATCXS010000015.1, from coordinate 3,750 downwards.
GTCTCCCCCCTTACCGCCGCCTAAAAGACCGCAGCTGCTCAACGCCATCGTACCTAAAACTCCTACTAAAAAGTATACTTGCTTCATTTTTTACAAATCAAAAATCTGATCATTAATAAACACAAAATGACCCCCGAATATATAAAATTTGCTTTACCAAATTGTAAAAAATGTTTTTTACAATGAAAGATAACATTTTTTCAACTACTAAGCAAATCAATTACCGAACGGAACAAATTGGATATAACGCCAAATCCCTTTAAATTAATTGGTTATAATAGCACGTTATTCACTGAAGGCTTATACGGCATTTTACAACAAATGTTGCACTCCAGATTAAAATAAATTAACTGGCTATTTATTCACCTGTTTGCAATATTGTTCAATAGCCATGGTCATGGAAGGTGCAGCCGGAGTTGGTGCGGGGATATCCAAAATCAAGCCCGCCTCAAGCACTGCCTTATGGGTGGTTGCACCAAAGGCCGCTATACGGGTGTTGTTTTGTTTAAAATCAGGAAAGTTCTTGTATAATGACTGTATACTTGATGGGCTGAAAAAGGCAATAACATCATAGAAAACTTCTGCCAGATCGCTCAAATCACTGCATACAGTGCGGAATAATACCGCCGGTGTAAAATCGTAGCCGTTCTCTAAAAGGAATTTTTGGGTCTCCTCTGCAGCTACATCAGAGCATGGGTATAAAAACTTCTCGCTTGAGTGCTTTTTAAGCACCTCGGCCAGGTCAGAAGCGGTTTGTTTACCAAAAAAGATCTTACGCTTACGGTACTGGATATATTTTTGAAGATACAGCGCAATGGTTTCAGAAAGGCAGAAGTATTTCATCTCTGCCGGTACTTCAAAACGCATTTCTTCGCATATTCTGAAAAAATGGTCGGCCGAGTTACGGCTGGTGAAGATTACGGCGGTAAAATCGGCAAGATTAATTTTATCCTTGCGGAAATCTTTAGCCGGTACACCCTCAACATGTATAAACGACCTGAAATCAATTTTCAGGTTCAATTTTTTAGCCAATTCAGTATATGGATTTTTGTCATTATCTGGCTTAGGCAATGTAACCAAAATACTTTTTACCTTTTTCTTTCTTTCTTCCAAATCTGTAATTTTAAACGTAAAAATTATATATTCAGTGCCTTTACTAAAACTAAAATAGGGCAAATTTCGAGGGCACAAAGATAGATAATTAAATAGAACTTATGAAATCGGAAGTTAGAAATTATGCTCACGCTGCTGCGCAGATAAAGCCACGTAAAAATGGCCAGCACCAATATTATAGCTATAATCAGCAGGAAAGGTATTAGCTGCGCCGCCAGTAAACTAAAACAAACTGTAACCGGCAAAAACACAAACGCTATGTTAAAATAAGTTAGGTAAAGCACTGATACATATTCAGTTACCAGCTTCCGGATATCAAACACAAAACCCAAAAACTTCAACACCAAAAACTTGCATGCAAAAAGCAGCAGAATAATGAGTACCAGCGTACTAAACAGCCTGAAACCGCTTATGCTGTAGTAAATACTTTTGTACCCGGCCAGTTGGTATAAAAACAGCCCGAACGTCATCCCAAATAACAGGAATAAGCCTACAAAGGCCCAGAAATTTATCCGCATATCGTCTTTACTGGCTTGTATCATGGCCCGTTTGCTGTAAAATGACAAGAAAACGTTTTTGATATCCTTATTCATGATAATGTTAAGGATAGCTGTGTAAAGCAGCAGGCCGATGATCATAGCAACAACCCATTGATCGCGGGTTTGGCGCACATGGCCGCTGCGCAATGCGCTTTTGGCTTTGTAAGGGATATCCAAAAAATAATGCCCCTTGTATAAACTGTCCCTGACATACCGGGCCGCAGCCTGGCTTATCATGGCCGAGTCGGGATACTTGATGTATAGAAAGGCAAGCGAATCCTGTACGAACTTTTGCCGCCTCGCGGTGGCCATGATCACCGAATCAAGCACCGGCATACGGACCTGCGCGGGCGCTGCTGACTCCAGGCCAAACCGCGCCGATGTGTCCTGCTGCGCACGCCCGGCAAAGGGACAGGCAAGTAAAAACAGTAAACAAAAAGCGACAAAACGCATTTTTAATATTAATTAAGCCGCAAAAATACCGCAATTATCAGTTCTTTTCTGCTCATTACGTTTAAAAAAATTAACTGCTATTTAGCTTGCTGGTTTGGGATGGATGCGGTGATTGGCTTACGCAATGATTTTTGGGCAAGATAACGGGCTAACTGTTCTATCCTGTCAGTACCGATAATATCCGCCCCAAAATTGATCTGTGTATCCCACGACGCAGGCATATCCGGCGCACCCCAAAATCTTACCAGCTTGCCGGTATGCGTATGTACGCTGTCGACAGTTTTTTGCAGTCGCTTACGGTCGGCTTCGGCTATTGGGCCCTGCCCCTTCCATTTAGACCACTTTTCAAAATTCAGGCTCACCTGGCCTACCCTGGCCCATTCGGCCGGGGTGTGCGGATAGATCAGGTCGTCATCAAACCATAAAGTGGTTGGGTAGTCCTTGTAATGTGCCGGCACCGGTCGGTTGCCGCTGATCAATATTTTCAACCTGCCTGTGGGGTTTTTAGGGCTTAACAAATAGGCATCAAGCGGTTTCAGCTCTTTTACCAGCTCAGGCAATGTTTTGCGATGATCGTCTTTAATGTCAATCAATAAGCAAACGCTGCGCGTGGTATCTTTGCGCAGGCCATAAAGCACCGGATCAAGGTACATGCCTTTCAGCGTACGTTCAGGTTCCAGGTATTTATCGCTATGCGATACCAGCAGGGTGCCGTCGACCAGAAATATATCGGCCTCTATAGAATTAAAGCCGTTATTAAAAGCCTTGTAAAAAGGCGTATTATTGGCATAATCATTATGCGAGTGGGTAAATTTTGCTTGCGCGATGCCTTTAAAAGCGACAACAGACAATGCCGCCGACAGCAACAATGTAAATTTTATTTTCATGCCGATAAAACTATAACATTTCGCCCAAAAAAACAGGTTACCAAACCGTTAATTTTTATAACCTGTATAGACAGGTTGGGTACATAGTTATCTTTCAAAAGATATCATCTCAAAATGTTAGTCCGGATTTATAATTAGTCGTGTTCGAAAGATTAAAAAACGGTGTCAGGCTGAGGCTCTCGAAGCATGAGGGCAAAGGCCTTTACGCTCACCCTTCGAGAGCCTGCCAATGACAAGTCTATAATTCGTTTGTCATCCTGAACATAGCGAAGGATCTTAGGCATTTAGCTACAAACGTAACCCTCAACGTTAGTCCGGATTTATAATCCCGGACTTTTTCATGAGGGGATTTGAAATCTCAACGTTAGTCCGGATTTATAATTCAACGTCAACGTTAGTCCGGATTTATAATCCCGGACTTTTTCATGAGGGGATTTGAAATCCCCTGGGTTAACAATTCGGCCAATCCGTTACAAAAGGTGATCCAAAAAAAAGACATATAAGTCATAAAAAGTGATCCAAAGTGATCCACATTTGGTGTATTTTTGTTTTAATTATTTGATTATCAATAAGTTAAATTTTTAAAGTGATCCAAACTGATACACATACACTCGCGAATCACTTGTCCGCATTTTACAGGACATCGCTGTCCGAAGCCTCTAAACTTCAGATCAATAGGCGATACTCTCAGACTATCGTATAATGAATGCAACAGCTTCTTTTGGCCGGGCATCTTTTAAAAGGTGATTTCACCGCCA
>DATCXS010000038.1:0-5072 GCA_036565645.1 Mucilaginibacter sp. | reverse complement strand
AAGCCATAGTCGACCAATGATATCTTGCGCGAGCGGTCTCCGCCATACATCGCCCGTATCTGCGGAACGGTTACGTGGCTTTCGTCAATTACCATCAGGTAATCATCGGGGAAATAATCTAATAAACAGAACGGCCTTGCACCCGGCTGGCGGCCGTCAAAAAAGCGGGAGTAGTTCTCAATCCCCGAGCAATAGCCCAACTCGCGGATCATTTCCAGGTCGTAGTTAACCCGTTCTTCCAAACGCTTGGCTTCCAGGTAGCGGCCATCATCGATAAATTGCTTCTTGCGGGTTTCCAACTCTTCCTGTATGGCCCAGATAGATTGCGTAAAACGCTCGCGCGGCGCCACATACAAGTTGGCGGGGTAAAGCACCATGTGCGTCATTTTTTCCAGCGTTTTGCCGGTGCCTATATCAAAAGTGCTTAGTTCCTCAATATCATCGCCAAAAAAAGAAATGCGGTAGGCGTGGTCCATATAAGCCGGGAAAATATCAACCGTATCGCCCTTAACCCTGAATGTGCCGCGCTTAAAGTCGGCAGTGGTGCGCGAGTATAAGATCTCCACCAAGCGATGCAAAAAAGCATTACGACTGATGCGTGTGCCAACCGCAAACTTAAACACCGAGTTGGCAAAGTCCTCGGGATTGCCCATACCATAGATGCAGGAAATAGACGACACCACGATCACATCCCGGCGGCCGCTCATCAGCGCCGAAGTGGTGCGCAAACGCAGCTTCTCTATTTCGTCATTGATCTGCAGGTCCTTTTCAATATAAGTATTGGTTGTAGGGATAAATGCCTCCGGCTGATAGTAGTCGTAGTAGGACACAAAATAGTTTACGGCATTTTCAGGAAAAAACTGCTTGAACTCGCCATATAGCTGTGCTGCCAGCGTTTTGTTGTGGCTCAGTATCAGCGTAGGCTTTTGGGTTTGTTGTATCACATTGGCCACCGTAAACGTTTTACCCGAGCCGGTAACGCCCAGCAGGGTTTGAAACGGGTCGCCGTTGTTTACGCCTTCAACCAGTTGTCGTATAGCTTCGGGTTGGTCGCCGGTAGGTTTATATTGAGATGTTAATTTAAAATCCATGTTTTACAAAAATAGTGATTAGCGATCAGAGGTTAGAGGTCAGTAATTAGTATTAAACGATTATGACTGTTTAATGTTCAGAACTATATAGTGCTAAGTAAATGCCTGTTTATGACAACCCTATGTCAGCATATATAATTGCAGCTAACTTTTAGTTAAAAATTAATTAAAATATGTTTACAATCTAATAAATCATCTGTCAACCCGCTAAAATTTAAAACTTAACTTTGCTCGCAGATGAGCAAATACCAACACATCTTTTTTGACCTGGATCATACTATCTGGGATTTCGACAAAAATGCGGAGGAGGCGCTGCATGAATTATATATCACCCATCGCCTGAATGATATCGGACTGACATCGGCAGCTGTTTTTATCGAGACCTATACTGAAAATAATCATCGCCTTTGGCGCGAGTATCATATTGGCAACATTACCAAGCAGGCTTTGCGCGAGGCGAGGTTCAAGCAAACTTTCCTGGATCTGGGCGTACACCCTGATGTCATTCCCGCAGGTTTTGAGGATGCTTATGTAAAGCTATGCCCAACCAAAACTAATTTGTTCCCCAATGCGCATGAAACGCTGGAATATCTGCATAGTAAATATCAGCTGCATTTAATATCCAACGGATTTAAAGAATCGCAGGATATTAAGATCAGCGGTTCGGGGCTGGATAAATATTTTACGCATATCATTATTTCTGAACTGGTAGGCATTAACAAACCTGATGCAGCCATATTTGAGCATGCCGTTAACCTGGCAGGCACTACCAAACAACAAAGCGTAATGATAGGGGATAGCCTGGAGGCTGATGTGCTTGGTGCGTTAAATTATGGTATGGATGCCATATATTTTAACCCCTTCAACCTATCCAAACCCGACGAGGTTAAAATACAGATTGGTGATCTGAAAGAATTAACTTTACTGTTATAAGCATTCAATCATCGCCGAACAAATCGGCTTATAAAATAAAATTTCGGGCTGATGAAACCTTTTACATTTAACAGAGTCTTAATGTTAAAGTAATCTGAGATACTGAACTTTGTTAAAATTAAAGTTATGCAATTTGAGTACGCATATATGGTTGTAATTATACTTCTTGCTATGGTGGGGGTATTTTACTTAAGCCCATATGAACTTACAGTTAATGAAGAGGAAAGCGAAGAATAATCGTTTAACTCTGAAATACCAGTTGCATGTTCCGGTAAAACTTACCGGCCAGATTATTATCCCCCAAAAACTTTCATGGCTAAACGCGAAGTTGACATCGTAATTATTTCGGATGTGCATTTGGGTACTTATGGCTGCCACGCCAAAGAGCTGCTTAAATATCTGAAAAGCATCAAACCTAAAATGCTGATTTTGAACGGCGACATTATTGACATTTGGCAATTCAGTAAATCGTACTGGCCCGAGTCGCACATGAAAGTGGTGCGCCGTATCATGAAGTTTATTACCGAAGGCATCCCCGTTTATTACCTCACCGGTAACCACGATGAAATGCTGCGCAAATTTGCCGACTTTGATTTAGGCTCGTTTAAGCTTCTTAATAAAGTAGTACTGAATATTGACGGTAAAAAGGCATGGATATTTCATGGCGATGTGTTTGATGTTACCATGCAACACTCCAAATGGCTGGCCAAATTAGGTGCTATCGGTTACGATACGTTGATTATCCTGAATAGCGTTACCAACTGGCTGCTTACTGCTATGGGCCGCGAGAAGATGAGCTTTTCGCAAAAGATAAAAGCCAGGTTTAAGGATGCGGTTAAATTTATCAACCAGTTTGAACAAACCGCTGCCGACCTTGCCGTTGATAAAGAATATCAATATGTTATCTGCGGCCATATCCATCAGGCCGAGATCAGAGAAATAGCCGCTACCAATAAACCCGGCAAAGTACTGTACCTGAATAGTGGCGACTGGGTGGAGAGCTTAACTGCTTTAGAATATCATCAGGGTAACTGGAACATCTTCAAATATCGCCCGGAAGACTTTAAAAAGGAAGAAGAGGATGATTACACTGATGCAGAAGACCTTGATGCTAAGATGGACATAAATTTATTGTTGGAAAGGTTTAAGCAGGATTAATCATAAAATGAATTTTATTATCGGGTTTTTCATGCCAATTACTATATTGCGCCTATAACCTAAAACCGGTACGATGAAGAACTTTATCTTAAAATGTACAGCAGCTGCATAATTACATTTGCCTGCATCAATCAAACTTATGCCCAAAATGCAAAAGTGCGTTTCGGTATTAAAGCCGGGGTGGATTTGATGACACAGGGTTCATTTGTCGATAATTATTCAGGGAGGTCAGAGGGCTACCAGTATAGAGCAGGTTTTCAGGCAGGCCTTTGTAGTGTTGTGACAATAAGTAATAAAATTGATTTCATTCCCCAGATATTGTATACTCAAAAAGGAGCTACCGCATTAAAGCCGTTTCTGGTTGAATCTGATGCTATCGGACAGGTCATGTATGAAAATCGAATCAATTACCTTGACGTACCCCTTTTAATCGGCTTTAAGTCTCAGCCCGGGTTCACATTGTTTATCGGTCCGCAAGTTGCTTTTTTATTGTCACAAAAAACATCGCTATATAACACAACTACTACCGGCACCGACGGCCTTAAAAGTGAAGTAATTAGTGGTAATTTAGGTTTGGGTTTTGCAGCGGGGCCTGATGTTAGTATTAACCTAATTTACAACCGTGATTTTCAGCGCACCGCTAAGGGCGACGTCAATGGCACCGAAAGAAATAGTGGTTTGGCATTTACTGTTAGTTATTTGTTTTAGATTAAGAAAATACTAATGTTTAATACCTCTGTTGTCAAATGGTCGTAGATTGGCTTATGGTGCCGAATATTATAAAGAGAATTTAAATAAGTTTCTATTGTGTTTTTCAATCATTGGTTATCATTTGTATCTACCAAAAGGTCAGAAGTTTAAAGTCCGCAGGTGGCGTTTTTTATATCGCAAAAATCAACTTTGATTACCTATGAAATTTTGATGGCGTTTGTTCAAAGCAATAAAACATTCTAACGGATTTAAGAAAATAATAATAGGAGAAAACCTGGGCCTGGGCTATAATTTCACTAAAAATGTTGGTTTAAACCTGCATTGCCTTATTGATTTCCACCACACTTATGAAGGCAGCACTGATACAGGCGAAACGAACAGTGGCCTGGCACTTTCTGTAAGTTATTTGTTTTAATTACTAAAGCATTCATAAATCTTTTGGCGCAAATAATATCTTTGTCAGGGCACTACCATACCTGATGAAGATATTATACGCCATACAAGGAACCGGCAACGGCCACATCAGCCGGGCGCGAGAGATCGTCCCGCTGTTGCAAAAATATGGCGAGCTGGATTTGTTGGTAAGCGGTACCGAAGCCGAGGTTACGCTTTCACAAGTGGTAAAGTATAAATTCCACGGTCTTAGTTTTGTATTTGGTACCAAAGGCGGTGTCGACCGGTGGGCCACCTATAAGATCATGGATCTGCCCCAAATGTGGCGCGATATGCATAGCCTGCCGCTTAAAGATTATGATCTGATTATTAACGATTTTGAACCTGTTAGTGCCTGGGCCTGCAAATTGCAACGTATACCTTCTGTTTCTTTAAGTCACCAATGTGCGTTTTTATCGCCAAAAACGCCACGTCCAAAAGTTGGCTGGTTTAATTATGGTGCGTGGGTACTTAATTATTATTCGCCTACTACCCATCATGTCGGGTTTCATTTTGAGCGGTATGATGATTTTATCCACACACCGGTCATTCGGAGTGAGATACGTAATCTTCAAACCAGCAACCTGGAGCACTACACGGTTTACCTGCCTGCATACGATGATAAAAAGTTAACGGAGCTGCTCAAACAAACAGATGTGCAGTGGCACGTTTTCTCTAAACGTCAAAAAAAGGGCTATACAGATGGCAATGTGCAGGTGATACCCGTAAATAACGAAGGTTTTAACG